>JBDTAB010000083.1:0-9583 GCA_039924865.1 Gemmatimonadaceae bacterium
GGCATCAATGTGGGCCATGATGCCGATGTTGCGATAATGTTCGAGCGGGGTGTGGCGAGCCATGTCTATATCAGCGAGTCAAGTCGTCTAAGAGCAACAAAAACGCGGGTGGACCGGGCGTCCCATCTGGGACCGGTATCCATCCGCCGCCGCCGGGTGCAATCGCCATCCATGCGCGATTGGGGACTCGAGGCGCGCCGGCATTGGCCGGCGATTGGTTTTTTTTCGGTGCAGCCCTTAATTATACCGACTAGCAGGCTCAAGTCAACGGCCACAGATATACGAAAAGCGACGGGACCGCTCTCCGTCGCGGTCCCGTCGCACTTTCCCCAACTGCCCGTCCAATTCCGGGCGACCGCTCCTAGCTACCAGTCGTCTGCTGCCGTGCGTTGCCGGCCGGTCTGCAGACCAGAGTTGCCAACTCTATATCCTCCAGCGCCGCCCAGTTCGACGGAAAGTCCCATAACCTTCTAAAGCCTCGCTCGTGCGCGGCGATCAACGACGACTTCTCGCGACCGTTGGCATCCCAGACTTTCACCTCTGTAATCCGCCACTCCGTTCCGGCCTGATCCACGACGTGGCGCTCGGCCGTTCCTTTTGTAACGCTCATTCGCACCTTCTTACGCTTCAGGATTGTCATACGATCGCGGGTGGCGATCGTGCACAAACAAATGATTGGCCCGAAATTCAGCACCTGCGGCTCCCCAAGCACTGAAGCTGACGGGTCAGATGCAGTAAGGATCGGCACGACGCGCAAAAGACTTGCCCGGAAACTTCGATTCGGGGTGAATGCTTAGCGCTTCTCAACCCAGGCCCGTATTCAGCCCATGAACCCCATCATCCTCCTCACAGACGAGCCACTGCAGCTCATCCGCCGCAGGCTCGACGACGACCCGGAACTCGCACCTGACGCCGCCATCGTAGGCACCTACCTACAGGATCGGTTGATTACACGAGCCGTCGCGGAGCCGGATTGGACTCCCGAGACCGACCTTGGCCTGTTAGGCACACCGCGACAGCTCCACTACCAGGCCACCGAGGTTGACGGCGGAACGATTCGGGCAGAGCTCGGAGCACTAATTCCAGCGTCGGACATCCCGCGTGAACCGTGGCAGCCCGAGCCGGAGGACGACGCGCCGCCGCTCCTCTTTCCGCTCGGCATCGTCGTCCGGCTTGCGGCGGACCGCACCGGCGCGGCGCTCGAGGTTGAGTGTTTCATACACTTCCAGGCGATCCTGGCCGGCTCGGCCGAGCCGGTTGCCGACCGCATTTTGCGGAATCTCTAGGGCCCTCGGAAGCAACGGAAGCTGGCCGTTCTTCGTAACTGGCAAGTGGCACCTGATCGTCCGGAAAGAACAGCCGGACCGCGCGCATAGCGGCCGAGTCGCAACCATCCCGGCGACGACCGCGTAGGCCCGCAATCCAACCAAACACAGGAAACGCTTGATGAATAGACTGCTTACAGTATTGCTGGCATTCGTTCCAGCAATCGTGTTCGCGCAGGGATCTGTCCACGGGACAGTGGTCGACCAGTTGACTGGTAATCCCGTTGCCGGAGCATCGGTTACCGCCACCGGCACACAGCTGTCAACGGCAACCAACGACGACGGTGAGTTCAACCTGTCGAGCAGCGCGACGATTACGAACGTGACGATATCGCGTTCGGGCTACGCGACGCTCGAGGTTCCGGTAACCAGTTCGTCAAGCGCACTTCGCATTCGCCTAACTCCACGAACGGAGCTCGCCGGCGTTCAGGTCATTGCAACCAAGCCGCTCCCGTCTACAGCTGTGCTTACCAAACACGATCTCGACCGCGCCGACGGACTGAGCCTGGAGAACTCCATCAATACCCTTCCCGGCGTGTTCATGCAGTCCCGCACTCCATTTGGCGGCGCGAGGATCACCCTCCGCGGCTACTACCCGAGCACGAGCGGCAACAGCCCCAACTCGAATGGGCTCGGATATCAGGTCTTTCTGAACGACATTCCACTTACCGATGCAACCGGAACGACGATTCTCGACGACGTCGACTACTCGTCGCTCGGCAACGTTGAAGTAATCAAGGGACCGGCATCGAGCCAGTACAGCAGCGCCATCGGCGGCACTGTGAAGTTCAATACCACAAAACCAGCACCGGATCAGACAAGCTTCGGCCAGCAAATCATTGGTGGCAGCTATGGCTTGGTTCGCACCAACTCGAATTTTCAGACGGCTACTACGAATTCCGATCTGGACCTCAATTATGGACACCAGACTTACGACGCATTCCGTCCGCACAGCGCGTCCGTGAAAGATTACGTACGTGCGAGCGGTGATCTTACTGTCAATAACAATCAGACGCTGTCGGCGTATTTCTCCTACAATCGATCGTTCGAAGAACTGGCGGGGGAGATCGACAGCAGCGATTACTACAATCGCAGTGCTCTAAGCAATCCAGCGTATCTCGCGAACGATTCGCACATCGCAATGACGAGCTTTCTTGCCGGCGTGACGGACAACTATCAGATCAATAACCACTTCACGAATCAGACAACGGTGTACGGCACCGGCAGAACCTCCGGGCAGCCATTCGCGCACGGGTTTACGGACGCGAATCAGTTCAGCTTTGGCGCCCGATCCAAGTTTGGTTACTCCGCACAACTCGGCGCGGTGGGAGTGTCCGGAACGGTCGGTGGAATGTTGCAACGGACCAACATCACGTCGAATGGCGTGTTCATCATTCCTGCGCCTCCATATCCGGAACGTCCAACAGATCAGGAGAATTACGCCACGAACGCATCGCTCTTCACGGAGTGGACGTTCGCGATGCCGCAGCAATTTGTCGTCACCGTCGGCGCGAACGTTGACAAGGACGAATTCGGAATCCGGAACATGCTGAAGGCAAATCAATTGTTCGACACAACCAGTTTAAAGGTCCGTTCGTTCAAGGCCGTGATCAATCCGCGCATCACTGTGACGAAGGGTTTTGCCGGCGGCGCGTCTGTCTACGCGAGTGTAAGCTCGGGATACTCGCCGCCGCTTCTGAGCAATACGATCGCCAATAATGGAACGGTGAATCTGTCGCTCAAGCCCGAGCGGGCAGTACAGTACGAAATCGGCACGCACGGAAGCCTCTTCTCCAATCGTCTCGCTGGACAGCTCTCGCTGTTTGACATCGAGAATACCGACAAGTTGGTGAATCAGACGGAAAACTCTGTCACTTTCACCACAAACGCTGGAAAGCAGCGGAACCGCGGAGCCGAGGCGTCGCTCAGCTTCCTCGCGATCGACAATCCGGATGCGACGGTAACGACGCTTCGCCCGTGGGCATCTTACACCTTCACGGACGCGACATTCATCGACTTCAAGAGTGACAACAATGCTGGCCCGGGCACCGTCGATTTCTCTGGGAACGCGGTGCCGCGCGTACCGAGAAACATGGTCAACGCCGGTCTCGATATCGCAACGAAACACGGAGTCTACTTCAATACGACGTACCAGTACGTGGACCAGGTCCCGGTTACTTTCGACAACTCCACCTACGTGCGATCATACGATCTTCTCAACGCGAAAATCGGAATCCAGCGACGAGTCGACAAACACTGGTCGCTGGATCTATCCGGCGGCGCCGACAACATTCTTGGAAGTACGTACTACAGCTTCCTTTTCGTCGGACCGAACTATACTGGGCTCGCGACGGCAAACTCAGGCGGAAGAGGCGATGGCTACATCATTCCCGCTCCGTACAAGGCGACAGTCTATTCCAACCTGAGTCTTCGTTACACGTTCTGACGCGCCGGCGATTCGGCGCAGGTAAAACGAAATCGGGCCGCGGCGAATTGCCGCGGCCCGATTTCGTTCCAGTGATTCAGTGTGGTACTCGACGTGGTGCTCGACTGCTTCCGGACCACGCTACACACTGATCACGGACGCTTGTGCGCCGTCCTCTCTGGCGGTGCTGGTTGGGCAGGCGGCGGCGATACTGCTGGCCGCGGCGACGCTGTGCTGCCGCCTGTCTGGCCCTGGTTTCCGGAGCGCGGTTCCGTCTGCGTGTAGCCGCGTCCCTTCACCGCACGGCCCGCCGGCTGCGGCGTTCCGTTCCCCTTCAGTACAATGACGGGTGGTGCGTACCAGCCTCCGCCGTACACGCCACCATATCGCGAGTACGCCGAATACGGAGAATAGTATCCACCGTACGGCGAATAACCGAACGGCGCGTAGCCGTAGGGTGCGTATCCATAAGGAGAGTACACACCCCCGTAATAGTCATACGGCGAATAACCAAACGGCGAATAGTTGTAACGCGAATATGGCAGCATCACGACGGGTACTCGCGCTCCAGTCGACGCTGCGTCATAAGCAGCCGAACTTTGCGCTTCGCCAATCGTTGCGAGCCCATTTTCATCTCGCGACGCAGTTACATCGAACGCCTTGGGATACGTGACCGCCACCATCGCGTCGGTGACGTTGCCCGGTACACCGGCATCCGATAGAGCGAGCAGTTGCTTCGCATCCACATTAAAACTCTGACCGCGATCGACTATCCACGCTTCGACGACCATCGGATCGAGTTTGTGCGACGCTTCTACGATATTGGCCGTCGTGAGCGGCGCACCCGCGGCGGACCGCGCAGTCGTTTCAGCAACGCCGCGATCACTCAACGCATCCGAGATCTCCGCTGGCAGAGTTGCTGACGTCAACGCAGGAACGTACCTGAGCGTGCGAACTCCCTTGTTTCCACCAGCGTTCACTTCCTGCACGTTCACCCATTCACCTTGCGGCGACATTGCGAACAATCCCGACGAAGTACGCTTGAGATTCCCAGGGCACGAAAAATCCGAACTCACATACAGACGATTGCCGTCTGACGACCATTCGGCTTTCTCAACGCCGACGCATGCGTCCTTGGTCCGCGCGACATTCTTGCCCGTCACCTCGATCGTATCCCGAGAAACGATCTTGTCCTTTGCCACGGTCAACACATTCACATTGGACAGTGCCGCAGCCGACCCAGTCGCCGGAACGACACAAACCAGTGGCGTATCATCGGTGCGAGGCTGGCTGAACGTGATCCCATTCATCTGGGGCGGTGCAGCCCGCCAACATCCGATCCACGGTTGCCAGCGAGAATCGACGTGCGAAGTCTGCGCTACCGACTGTTGCCCCCCTGCGATCGCGGGCACAACAACCACGAGGCCGAAGGCTGCCGTCGCAATCGAAATGAACCGGGACAACTTCTGCGATCGAAGCGTGTTTTTTTGAGTGTTCATGTTCCGCCCCATCAATATCTGTAGGTAAGGCCGACCGTGGCCGAGAGGCCCGAAAGATCAATGTTGTCGAACCCTGAAAAGCTCTGATCCAGGCTCCCCTTGGCCCATAGGTATTTAGCTTCGCCGTTCAGCGCGACGTGGGGAGAAACTGTGAAATCGATACCGGCCAAGCCCTGGGCGGCAGGCGTCCACTTGGATGAACTGAGATCAGACGTGAAGACTGAATTCTCGTTGTTAAAATCGACGAAATCGCCGTATTGCCGAAACTTGTACCAGACGGCTCCGCCTCCCACTCCGACATACGGAGCGAAGCGCGAAGGAACCCACGCGAACCGTCCAACAGATCGACCCTGAGGTGTGAGATACGCGCGGAGGCTGGCCATTAGCGGTACGCGTTTAAATTCGGTCGTCTGCGTGATCTCCGCATCGGCCTGATCGATAAAATTGCGATAGTGCGACGGAGTCGACGTTCCGCTGTATGACGTACCAAGCACCACGTCGAATCGCGGGGCCACTCGGATCGCGAAGTCGAGTCCAAGCAACGGTCCGCTGAAATCACCCTTTTTAAGCGTCAGTTGCTTGGTGACGAACGAGAACAGATCGCCACTCGCCATAGCGTTGGCGTATCCAGCGCTGAGCGTGATGCTCATCCCGGGCTGACCGAACAGAAATCCTTGGCCTGCGCTCTGGGCCGCAGCGCCAGCCGGAAGGAAAATGCAAGCGGCCATTACGGCGCATATTCCGAGCGCGCGCGACCCTGTAGTGGTACGGAAAACCGCGCCTGTCCAAGATGCGGCGCCCGGTTCCTTCTGATGGATTTTCAACACCGCAGTCCCCGTTTTATGGTATCGAATTCTACACCACTCGAGGGAACGCGGTCCAACGGTACAACCTCCAGATCAGCCGCGCAGCAAGCCTACGACAGGTACGCCCACGAGCGGTCGTTGATGCTCGGATCGGCTATCCCGGGGTCGTCCTGCTATCTGTGTCCAGGCGCAGCCGACGTCGCTGCCGGGTTCCTTGTGTAGACGTCGGAACCGAATGGCACGAGGCCGGCCTGAGCCGCGTATCCAATGTGCCCCAAACCGAACAAATCCTCGATGCTCCGGAGCATCGAATAGTGGTTGTATGGAACGTTCGAGACCGTACCCGGCTCAACAAATGGCGACAGAACGACCGCCCCGATCCGACCTCCTCCGGGCCCATGAGCGCCCGGCAAATTGGTGTTGGGGCCGCTCGGCTCGTTACAACAGGCTGATGCATCGATGGACGCCGCTTCATCGAACGTGATGATGATCATGCCCGACTCTCTATAGGCAGGGGATTGCATGATTATCGGGACCCAGTGCGCCAGGAACGCGTCGGCGGATACGAGTCCACCGGGCTCGCCATTCTTGCACGGAGCGTTGTGGCCGTCGTGGCAGAGATCGGGGGTGATGAAGTTATAGTTCGCCGTCGTACTCGCCGAGGCGAGATCCGCCTGGAATTTAGTGAGCGCGACTACGTTGGAGTCGCATGACGGAGAATCGATTACGGAGTGAAAGTACATGAAGGGGTTGTGCTTCGTAGCGTACCGATCGGTCGCGGTTGCCCGGCTGGTCTCGTCACGCGCACCGATTGCCGGATGCGCACACGTTGCTGATTCGCGGCCCGGATCGTTCCCCATCCCTTCCATGTACGCCTTCCACGTGAGGTGGGCATCGGCGAGTTGATTCGCAATTGTTGGAACGTGGGCAGGATACACACAGCCCGCACCAATTGGCTGTCCGTCAGGAGCGATCCCGGTTTCGACGAATTCGCTGAACCTGCCGCAATCCGCCTGCGTCGCTGGCGTCGGTGCAATTCCCGAGATCATCGAGATGTAATTGTCGAGGCTCGAGTGACCGGTACCGTAATACTGAGTGAGGAATGCTCCAGCTCGCGTGAGGCTGTCAGCGAGATACGGCGCCTTCGTATTCGGACTGAAAGTTGTCGCGTAAGACTCGTTCTCGAGTACGATCAGGAACACGTGCCTGACCGGGGCCGGCTTGGCTGCGGTAGTACTCCGCTCGACGTTAATGGGGGCACATGCTGACAGCGCGAGCGCCGTAAGCACGAATGGAGTTCCGGCCAGCGCTCGGCGAATCATTGGATGCAGCATCACATTGGTGAATCGAGGGTGAAAACGGTGCATGGCAAATGCTACGAAGATATTAACCCCCGGGCATCCATCCGCTAGAACCACCCTATCCGCGCGCCTCCTTGCATGGGTGCACCGGGCGAACCGGGTGCACTGGGACGCCACATGAGGCTCGAAACCCAGCGTTTACACCCTGCGAGCGGCTCGCGCCGTATTGGATCCCCTGGATGGTGAATTCACTCACCTGGAGTCACACGACAAAAAACCCCGCCTCGCGATCCATCGCAAGGCGGGGGTTTTTTGTGAATCCGTTACGCTGCTACCAGCGATAGTGCGCGAATGCCTTGTTGGCCTCGGCCATCCGGTGCGTGTCTTCCTTCTTCTTGATCGCGTTGCCCTCGCCCTTGCTTGCGGCGATGACTTCGGCAGCGAGCTTGTCGGCCATTGACTTCTCGTTGCGGCCACGTGAGTAGAGGATCAACCAGCGCATCGCGAGAGCCGTCCGGCGCTCGGGGCGAACTTCGACTGGCACCTGATACGTCGCGCCACCGACGCGGCGGCTCTTGACCTCGACCATCGGCTTCAGGTTCGTGATCGCCTGCTTGAACACCGTCACACCAGGCTGAGCCGTCTTGGCCTCGACGCTGTCCATCGCGTCGTTGAAGATGCGCTCTGCAGTGCTCTTCTTGCCCTGATACATCATGACGTTGATGAACTTCGCCACGGTCTGGCTGTCATAACGCGAATCCGGAAGGATCGTGCGCTTGACTGACTTTTTGCGACGGCTCATTTACTTCTTCCCCTTGGTCGGTGCGGCCTTTCCGCCGGCCTTCGGCTTCTTGGTTCCGTACTTGGAACGGCTGCGATTGCGGCCGTTGACGCCCGAGGCGTCCAGTGAGCCGCGAACGATGTGGTATCGAACGCCAGGGAGATCCTTCACACGGCCGCCGCGAATGAGCACAATCGAGTGCTCCTGCAGGTTGTGTCCCTCGCCCGGGATGTATGCGGTGACTTCGAAGCCGTTGGTGAGGCGGACGCGCGCAACCTTGCGCAGCGCCGAGTTGGGCTTTTTTGGAGTGGTGGTGTATACACGAGTGCAAACACCACGCTTCTGCGGATTGGACTTCAGCGCCGGCGCCTTTTCCTTCTTGGCCACATCCCTGCGGCTCTGGCGTACCAGCTGATTAATTGTCGGCATTTACCATGGATCGACACGGAAAGGCCCCTCCACAACGGAGTGGCCACAGCCTGAAGAATCTAGACGTCCCGGAGCATATCAGCAACCCTCTTGGCTGAAGACGCGCCGAAGGCTTCGGGCCTCTGCCTTGGAGTGGTACTAAGAATCCATTAAGATTCAAATATCATGAGCCGCGTCTTCCCTCTCATCCTTCTTTGCCTTGCGACGCTAAGCGGCGTTCGCAACCGGTCAGTCCATGGCTGGGCAATTGAATCGAGCGGGTCGGTCGCGCACTCCACCTCCCCGGTCATGCCGCTCGAGGTGCCCCTCCAGGCAGTCGCGGCAACAGTTTCCACGCTCCTGGCGCCGCAGTCCCGACCGACCGACTCCGGGACCGGAATCAATCATTCGGCCCCACTTCCTGCAACTGCCCACGCGCCGGCATGGAATACGGCTCGCGGCCAAGCGATTGCGGCTCACCGGCTCGCCAGCCGGCCAGCAGCCGTTCGCGGCTACCAGGCGACCGGTCCTCCGCCCGCCACGTTGATGTTCGCACACTCAAAGTCATCGGCGCGGCCTGCCTGATCGTCAGAATTGACGGTTGGGGCCTCGTCCCTACGTCAATTAAAAATGCCACAACAAACAAATGCCGCGGCCGAGCCTCAGAGCCTAGCCGTACAGCCCGACATCCGGCCATGGATCAGGCGCGAGCCAGGGTTGGCCGTTCTACTCCTCGGTCTGGTCGTGATGATTCTTGCACTGGTTCTGCCCATGCAACACCGAGCATTCGCGTTTTATCCCGGACTGGTCAGCGTGGGTATCGGAATGGTACTGACCCTTGCGCACGGCCCGGAGCCGCGTCCGCCCGGCGAGTAGGATCCGAGGAGATTCGCTGCTGAAGCGTAACGGTTCCGACGGCCACGCCTTTGGGGCTGCAGCTTACTCTTCAGCAGTGATTCTCAACAACTCGCAAACAAGTGCAATGAGTACGTGATCGACGCGCCGACCGCCATCGCAGTAATTCTCGCCACAGTTGGT
>JBDTAB010000084.1:0-8377 GCA_039924865.1 Gemmatimonadaceae bacterium
TTGGCCACTGCGGATATCCCGATCGCGACGGCGTGCTCACACTGGATGCCAGCATCATGCGCGGCGATGGGGGCTGCGGTGCTGTCGCCGGCCTAGAGGACATAGAGCATCCGGTGTCAGTCGCGCGTGCGGTGATGGAGAAGACGCCGTATGTGATGATCGTGGGTGAGGGTGCGCAGCAGTTTGCAGTGTCGCAGGGCTTTCCGAAGAAGTCGCTCCTAACTGACGACGCACGCGCAGCGTGGCACAAGTGGCTCGCGACGTCCAACTATCAGCCACCGACGAACGCACAACGTGAGAGAATCCCGGGTGATTCACACAATCACGACACACTCGGCATCATCGCGCTCGACGGTCACGGTACACTCGCGGGCGTGTGCACCACAAGCGGTATCGCGTGGAAGATGCACGACCGCGTCGCAGACAGCGCCATTATCGGTGCAGGACTCTTCGTCGACAACGATGTCGGTGCCGCAACTGCATCGGGCGTGGGTGAGGAGATGATCCGCAACTCCGCCAGTTTCCTCGTTGTCGAGCTCATGCGGCAGGGACGCACGCCCACTGAAGCGTGCCGAGAGGCCATCAAACGTGTCGTGCACAAGCGGCCGGCTGCGAGTAAGACCGTGCAGGTATGCTTTCTCGCCATCAATCGGGATGGCGATGTCGGCGCATTCGCGCTGCACCCCGGATTCGTATACGCAGTGCACGATGCAACACCGGGTCCGCACGACAAGTTGATCAAAGCCGGCTCTATCTACGATGCATAGTGCTCATCGCCGGCTCTCGGAACTGTGACGGCATGCGGTTTGAACGGTGAGCAATAATGTTCGATGATCTTTACGCGGGATTCGGCCGGCCAGTGCTCCGGCCGGCGCCCAGGGGAGCGAAGAAGAACTTACAATGATCCTGGTAATGATTGCGGCGGCGCTGACTGCAGGCCAAGTGACTGGGAAACCGCCGAATGCATTGGAATGCGCGGCTACTGCAGGTTCGCTGACGCCAGTGGCATGGACGAGCCCCCTCACTGCCGACCGCACAGTTCCTGCGGGCCCCCTTCGCGTAGAATCCGACGTCCCGTTGCCAGGGGCGGCCAGTCGGTTCGACTACCAAAGCTTCGATCCCACGACGCGCCGCATCTACATCAATCACATGAATGCGGGGCAGACGCTGGTGTTCGACGTGGACAAAGCGAAGGTGATAAAGGGAATTGGCGACGTGCCACGTGCCACCGGAGTGCTGGCCGTTCCCGCCCGACACCAGGTCTACGTGTCAGCCGCCGGTGCGCACGAAGTGGCGATCATCGACGACCGGACGCTCACAATCTCGTCGCGCGTGGGCGGAATCCAGTTTCCCGACGGGATCGCGTACGACCCGGATAACGGCAAGGTGTTCGTGTCGGACGAGTCGGGGCGCGCCGACGTGGTGATCGATGCGGCAACGGAAACCAGGCGCAGCACCATAGCGCTGGGCGGAGAGGCCGGCAATACTCACTACGACGCAGTGTCGCGCTGCATTCTGGTGGCGGTCCAGACACGCAACCAACTGGTGGCAATAGATCCGGACGCAGAGCGCATCGTGGCGCGGTATGATCTGCCGGGATCGGCGGGCCCGCACGGGTTCACGCTCGACGAACCCGACCGGCTGGCGTTCGTGTCGTCGGAAGAGAACGCGACGCTGCAGGTGGTGGATCTCCGCACGATGCGCGTGGTGGCACAATACGCGGTAGGCGATTCGCCGGACGTGCTGGTGTGGGACGCTGGCTGGCGACGCCTGTATGTGGGTTCGGAGGGCGGAGTTCTGTCGGAGTTCCAGCTCGAAGGACATACGCTCAAGTTGGTGGGTGAGTTGCACATACCCCACGCACACACCGTGTCGGTGGATCCGGTGACGCACCGAGTCTATCTCCCACTCGAGAACGTAAACGGTAAGCCGGTGCTGCGCATTCTCGCACCAACGTGAGTCGTAAGGGCCAAGCCCCAACTCCGCAAGTCAGCCTCCGGAGAAGAGGATCGGCGCGCGTTCATGGATTCGGGTCGGCCACAACGACTCGAGATTCACGATGCGTGAGGCACTCTTCATGACGCGTGCCATGCTCGAGATCGCCGCCAACTCGCTTGGCTCCGCACTCGCCGCACAAACTGGCGGCGCAGATCGCGTCGAGCTCTGCGCGAACCTGAGCGAAGGCGGCACCACACCATCACGCGGTACGCTCGCCGTCACGCGTGATCTGCTTCACATCCAGCTGTACGCTTTGATCCGTCCACGCACCGGCGACTTCTGCTATGACGACGTCGAAATCGAGATAATGCTGCGCGACATCGAAACCTGCGTATCACTTGGCTGTGACGGCGTGGTCATCGGTGCGCTTGACGCTGAAGGCGACGTCGACGTATCAACGTGCCGTACACTAATCGCTGCTGCAGGCCAATTAGGCGTGACATTCCATCGCGCCTTTGATGCCGCGCGCGATCAACCGCGTGCTCTGCAAACGATCATCGAGCTCGGCTTTGAGCGCGTGTTGACGTCCGGCGGTGAGGCCATCGCGCTCGATGGCGCGGAGCGCATCGCGGAATTTGTCGAGCAGGCAGGTTCGCGGCTCGTCGTCATGGCTGGCGCCGGAATCAGCGCCAGTAACGTTGGCGAGGTCGCCGCACGCAGCCACGTGCGCGAGTTTCACGCGTCCGCTCGCGGAGTGCGCACGTCGCCGAGTCGCCATCGCAACGATCGGCTGGCGGGACTGAACGCAGACTGGTGGGAGACTGATGCCACTGCGGTGCGTGGAATCACGAACGCGTTGCTGATTGTTAGTCGCTAGCGGGGTTGGGTCACCGCTAATTCAATTATTAGACCCAGGTCACTGCTCAGCGGTTGGTTCCCACAGCTCAACCTTATTGCCTTCGGGGTCGATCACCCACCCAAACTTGCCTTGTTCTGATTCATCTGTCTTGTCCACTACGTTGCAGCCCTCGGCTCTGAGCGCGGCGAGCAGCGCGTGCAAGTCAGCGACTCGAAAATTGACCATGAAACTCGCGGTCCCAGGGTCCATATAGGTCGAATCACTCTTGAATGCGCTCCAGATAGTCGTGCCTTTCTCGCTCTCGGGGCCACCCCAATTGAAAATGGCACCGCCCCAGTCGCTCACATCCAGTCCGAGATGATCCCTGTACCATGCGCCAAGCGTTTTCGGATCATTCGATTTGAAGAAAATTCCACCGATTCCTGTTACACGCTTCATATGTTCTCCGGTTGGGTGAGGACTCGACCGCGGCGTATCATTAACATCTACAAGGACACACGTACTTTCTCTTCCGTTGCCCTGCGCTTTAGCGGCGCAGCATTCCGGAGAACTGGAACCAGAGGACCGGGAGGAGCACGAGGAGTAGCCAGATGGCGACCGTGAGCGACAATCGGCGCCTACTGGGATACCCCGACAGTCGGCTCCCCGCTGGCATGGAGCCCGCGAGATAGAGATAGTAAGTGCCCGGAGCCCCTTCACGGATCAGGCCGCGGTCGACGAAATCGGGGAGACCGGCGCGAAGCTCGGGCGGCAGCCTGTTTTCGCGGCATGCGTGCTGCGGCGAAGTCGCACCCAGCGACTGCATGGCAGCAATCGCCGCTCGGTCGTCCAGCGGCCTGACTAATGGAGCGCTCAAGGTACCCTAGCCGTGTGTGTGCTTCATGCGGACGCGCCGAACAGTGTGCCGACCGCCGCTGTCAAACCCATCGCCAACGCACCCCAAAAGGAAACACGTAGCACAGATCGGAGCACCGGCGCACCGCCAGCGCGCGCAGCTATGAAACCCAACAGTGCAAGGAACAGGAGCGAGCTGCCTGCAACGCCCCACATGAGACCAGCACTCGGAATCAGTAGAGCTACTGCCAGTGGCAGCGCTGCCCCCGAGGCGAACGTGCCGGCGGAGGCCATTGCAGCTTGAACCGGTTTCGCGGCTAGCGTATCGGATATGCCAAGCTCGTCCCTGGCGTGTGCACCGAGCGCGTCGTGTGCCATGAGTTGGGTAGCAACACTTGACGCCAATGGTCGATCCAGCCCGCGCTGGACATAGATCGACAGCAGTTCTTCGTGTTCGTGCTCGGGATCCGTAGCTAATTCCTTGCTTTCCCGGCCCAAATCCGCGCGCTCGGTATCGGCTTGCGAACTGACTGAGACGTACTCGCCAGCGGCCATTGACATGGCGCCTGATACGAGGGCGGCGACCCCCGCTACTCCGATAGCTCTGGTACTTGCACCAGCGGCCGCAACGCCCAACACGAGGCTCGCGGTGGAAACGATTCCATCGTTCGCCCCAAGAACCGCGGCGCGCAGCCAGCCCGTTCGCTGCGTTCGATGTTGCTCGCCGTGTTCCATATGTTCTCACCGAGCGCTGAAGGGTTCATCGCGCGAAACCGTGGCAGCCGTTGGTCCAAACCCAGCCTGGCCCCAGATCCCTCTTTGTCACCTAAATATGGTGTCCTCGGAACCGCCCGCAGTTCAAAGGCGGCACAACCGAAGAAACGGAAGAGATCCTCAGGCAATCGGGCTGACTCTCACCCACTTACCGAAGATCCAGCAAATCCGCATTATAGTTCAACTTGACCTGGGCTTCGCCGGGGAAAATACCTAGTTATGCCGCCGACTTGCCTGGCGCGCGTATCACAAAAGAAAGAGTGCACGGAATGCCACAAAGCGAATCTGACGCTGCCCCTCACAAAACCTGGCCGGCCGTAGCCGGCGCGGGCCTGCGGGTCGCCTTCGGTGTCGTATGGGCGGTGGGTGCAGCACTGACCTGGTCGCCCGACTTTGCTGTCCATTATGTGGGCTATCTGCACAACGCGGCGCAGGGGCAACCCGCCTGGCTGGCGGGCTGGTTCAACATGTGGATCGCGTTGGTGACGCCACATGCCATGATCTTCACGTGGCTCACCCGTATCATCGAAACCTCGATCGCGATCGCCCTGCTCACAGGCTTCGCGCGAAAGACATTGTACGTCGTCGGCGGGTTGTTCAGCCTGCTGATCTGGAGTACGGCCGAGGGGTTTGGTGGCCCTTATACAGTAGGCGCGACGAACATGGGCACTGCTATCAGTTATGTGCTGATTTTTGTCGCCCTCATTGCGATCAACAGTCGCAGCGGTCGAAGCCCGTACAGTCTGGACTATCACCTCGAGAAGCGGTGGCCAGGCTGGCGCCGGTTTGCGGAATTTGGCAGCCCTGATACGCTCTCGCCGGAGCCGGAGCGGCTACCCTGGCGCATACAGATTTTCGCCATGCTCGGCGTCTTCGCGCTGTTGGTTATGCTGATTGGGGGCTTGGGCAGCACGTTCAACGTCAGATCACCATCGCCAGGCGCAGCGGCGGCCGCTGTCTCTCCGCTCTCGCTGGCGTCCCAGGAACCGATTGCGAAATCTCGCGATGCGCATTTGCCGCCGCTGCTCGGGACCGGCAACAGCGTCGATCTTCATCTCGTGGTTACCGATGAATCGGTTGAGATCGCGAATGGCGTCCAGTATCAGGCGTGGACCTACAACGGCACGGTTCCGGGTCCGATCATTCACGTGCGGCAGGGACAGACCGTCAACGTGACGCTTACGAATCACGGCAACATGAAGCATTCAATTGATTTCCATGCCGCCGAGACAGAACCGAATCTGAATTACATCGACATCGATCCCAACAAGTCGCTCAAGTTCTCGTTCGTGGCGAATGTACCTGGCGCGTTCATCTACCACTGCGAGACGCAGCCCATTCTGCTGCATGTAGGGAACGGCATGTACGGCGCGCTGATTGTGGATCCGGCAGTACCGCTACCGCCCGCAGACGAGAGTTTCGTGATCTTGCAGAGCGAGTGGTACACACAGCAGGCGTCCGGCCACCTGATGACCGCCAATTATGATCGCATGATGGCTGAACGTCCGGACGAAGTGGTCTTCAACGGCGTTGCATATCAGTATCGCGACCGTCCGCTTGTGGCAATCGCGGGGGATCGTATCCGCTTGTATTTCGTCGACGGAGGTCCGAACCTGTGGAGTTCGTTCCACGTGATCGGTTCCATGTTCGACAAGGTTTATCCTGACGGTGATGCCGCGCACGCGCTTACCAACGTGTCTACTTACACTGTTGGGCCAGGCGCCGGTGTAGTGTTCGACGTGGTCATCCCGAAGCCCGGAAAATACGCATTCGTGGATCACGATATGGCGCATATCATGGTCGGCGCGCTGGGCGTTATCGAAGTGCGTCCCGTCGGCTCGTCTAGAGTTGGAGCGTCCGTCGTCGCAGCGCCGGCGCTCGACACGACCACTGCCGTCGCAGCCGCACCTCCGGAACCGTCCGGACCGTACAACTTTGATCCTGCGAAGGGTTTGGCGGCGTTCAACACTACCTGCTCTGCGTGCCATCAGACTACCGGCATGGGCATAGCTGGTGCGTATCCACCGCTCAAGGGTAACCTCGTCGTGATGGACAAGGACCCGGAGAAGCAGATCGACGTGGTGCTGCACGGACTGCAGGGGCAGGACGTGGGCGGTGTAGTGTATCCGGCCGCGATGCCACCATTCGCCACTCTGTTGAACAACACCCAGATCGCCGACATTATCAACCACGAACGATCTTCCTGGGGCAACAACAGCAAGAAGATTACGGCGAACGATGTGAAAGAGCGGAGAGAAAAGGGAAAGCCATGACGACAGTGCGAACGGGCTGAAGGGAGCAAGACGGTATCTTGGATGATGCAAACAAACAGCACGCCGCATCGATGCCAGATGCGGAACAGTCTCCGGTTCCGCCGCCCGTGAGTCACGAGATGCATGGCGCCGTGGGCATGGAGTCCCACGCTGGACATGACAAGCACGTGGGACACGACAAGCACGCGGGACACAGCGTGGCCATGTTCCGCGACAAGTTCTGGATAACGCTCCTGCTCACGCTCCCAACACTCGTGTGGGGGCACATGCTCCAGAGCGCGCTCGGGTACGCCGCCCCGCAATTCCCTGGCGCGCGGTGGATCCCGGCAGTGTTCGGGACTGCGGTGTTCGTCTACGGCGGAACGCCCTTCCTGAAAGGCGCCGTCCGCGAGATACGCGACCGCTTACCCGGAATGATGACGCTGATCTCGCTCGCAATCATGGTTGCGTTCGCATTCAGCGTTGCAGTCTTGCTCGGCTTCCCGGGGATGCCGCTCTGGGAAGAATTGGCGACGCTCGTGACGATAATGCTGCTCGGGCACTGGCTCGAGATGCGTTCCGTGTCGCAGGCCGAGGGCGCGCTAGGAGAACTGGCCAAGTTGCTCCCGAGTACGGCGGTCAGGGCGACCGGAGAAGGGGCGAATGAGCGCGTGGAAGAGGTCCCGGTAGCAGAGCTCCGAGACGGTGACGTCGTGCTCGTTCGTCCCGGCGCGAGCGTGCCTGCGGATGGAGTGGTGCGCTCGGGCCAGAGTTCCGTCGACGAAGCGCTGATTACTGGTGAGTCAGCGCCCGTCGAAAAAAAGGAAGGTGCGCAAGTCATCGCTGGTACCGTGAATGGAGCCGGATCCCTGCGCGTAGTGGTCACGGGAACGGGCGACAAGACCGCGCTTGCGGGGATCATGCGCCTGGTGAGCGAGGCGCAAGGTTCGAAGTCACGTGCGCAGGCACTCGCTGACCGCGCCGCTTTCTGGCTGACATGGATCGCGCTCGGCGCAGGCATCGTGACGTTGATCGTGTGGCTCAGTATCGGGGCGTCCGCGTCGATGGCCATCCAACGACTCGTGACCGTGCTCGTGATCGCATGCCCGCACGCATTGGGACTCGCGATACCGCTCGTACTCGCGATCTCGACTACGTTGGGTGCACGCTCCGGTCTACTTGTGCGTGATCGCCGCGGACTCGAGGATGCGCGCAATCTTACCACGGTTGTATTTGACAAGACCGGAACCCTCACGCGTGGCGAGCACCGGGTGGTGGCGATTGGGACGACGAAGGGTCTGACAGAAGACGCGGCATTGCAGCTCGTCGCGGCGGTGGAGCGTGACGCCGAGCATCCCGTGGCACGGGCCATCGTTAAGAGTGCGGAGGAGCGCGGGTTGGCAGTGCCCGCGTCGGATGCGTTCCAGGCGATCCCTGGCCGCGGCGCGCGCGCCACGGTAGACGGGCGGCAGCTCTCCGTGGGTGGCCCCAATCTTCTCTCCAGTATCGGAGTAACCGCGGCGTCTGAGTTGCAGCAGTTTGCGGAAGCGGCGGCAACGCGCGGACAGAGCGTAGTCTACCTCGTCGAGGGAACCAACACACTGGCTGCGTTTGCGGTAGCCGACTCGGTCCGACCGGAATCCGCAGAAGCTGTGAAGAGGCTGCACGACGCTGGTATCGAGGTCGTTATGATGACCGGCGATGCTCGTGCAGTCGCCGA
>JBDTAB010000085.1:0-32754 GCA_039924865.1 Gemmatimonadaceae bacterium
GAACCCGGGGCACGAAACTGGGTTCAGCATGCCAGATACACCATTGACGCGTCACTCGACAACGCGACGCACACGATCTCGGGAAAGGAACACGTAGTCTATCTGAACAACTCGCCGGACACGCTCCGGTACCTGATGATCCACCTGCGCCAGAACGTTTTCCGTCCGCAAAGCAGGCGCACCGATGATGCACCACTTAGTAGCGGTATGGTACTAAATACAGTCAAGGGAACTGACCTCGGCCGGTGGTCGGTGAATGGAACCGTCATGCGCGCGGCGCTCGAGCGCCCGTTGATGCCGCACGACAGCACATCCCTCGATATCTCGTGGTCGTATATCCCTTCGGAAACGCCAGCTGATGGTCGCGAGGGGCGCGATGATGACCTCTACTTCATGGGATACTGGTATCCCCAGATAGCAGTCTACGATGACGTGGACGGCTGGGTTGCCGACCAATACGTACTCGCAGCGGAGTTCTACATGGATCCCGCCGACTACGACGTGCACGTCACCGTTCCGCGCGGATGGGTTGTCGGCGCAACAGGTACACTGCAGAACGGCGATTCCATACTGAGTGCGCAGACGCTCTCCCGTCTCCGCGACGCGCGTCACAGCGGGTCTGTTGTTACGATAAGCCGCCCCTCCCAAGCTGCTGCTACTTTCGCGGTAACGTCACCAACAATCACGTGGCACTTCACGGCTCCCAACGTGCGCGACTTTGCGTGGGGAACGAGCAATCGCTATGTATGGGACGCCACGCGCGCGCTGGTATCCGATTCCGCACAGAAGCCGGATGCGGTCGATATCTACAGCTTCTATCGTCTGACACCCGCTGCGGCCGCGTGGCCCGTTGGTGGCGCGCGCTACACACGCGATGCGATCGAGCAGATGTCCAGCTATCTCTGGAAATACCCATGGCCCACAATGACTTCCATGGAAGGAATTCTCACGGGCGGTGGAATGGAGTATCCGCGCATTACTGTCATGCAGCCATGGGCCGATACGTTGTCACTCGCTGGTGACCTGATGCACGAAACGGGTCACATGTGGTTCCCCATGCAGGTCGGCTCCAACGAAACGCGCTACACCTGGATGGATGAGGGCTTCACTCAATTCAACGAAGCCCAGGGACTGCGCGCGATCTACGGCGAGCCGCGCAAGGGCGGCCGCATCGCCGACACCGAACAGGGACAGCGCCTACTCTACACGCGCGTTGCCGCCGCCGGAAACGATCAGGTGCTGATGCGCCGCGGCGACGAGTTCCCGTCAGCCTTTTACAACATCATCTTCTACGACAAGACCGCCCAGGTCATGAGCGCTCTTCGCGGAATACTGGGCGAACCCACATTCCATCGCGCGTATCGCGAATACGGTCGCCGCTGGATCGGCAAGCATCCCTACCCCAGCGACTTCTTCAACACGATCGAAAACGTATCCGGAGAGGACCTGAGCTGGTTCTGGAACACATGGTTCTTCAACGCATGGCCACTGGACCAGGCAATCACCAACGTCACGACGACTGGCGACACCGCAGCGATTACGATCGAGGATCACGGCCTCGCTCCGATGCCAGTCTACCTCGCCATCACCCGTTCGAACGGAAAGGTCGATCGGCTCACGATCCCCGTAGACGTCTGGTTGAAGGGCGCGCGTTCCTACATCGCGCACGTTACGTCAAAACCCGCCATCGTCCGCGTCACGATTGATCCCGACGGATTATTCCCAGATATCAATCGCCAAAACCAAACCTGGCCGCGATAAAAAACGTGTCGTTCGTTTCGTCGTTCGTTTCGTCGCCGTCGTAATCGTAGGGCCGGGCTCTGCCCGGCCTCCACTCAACGCGCACCCGACGTCACGGTTCGTTCGGAACCAACGGCTTGACCCGCTTCCCCCACATCGCCGGTGGTGGTTCATGCGTCGCGCGATCCACCGGATGCTCCTTCAACTGCTGCATCGCCGTAGCTACCGCCGCCTCCAACTGTGCGTCGTGGCCATCCGCGATGTCCTTCGGCCAATCCTCAATATCCATATCCGGTGCAACCCCGACGTTTTCCACCGCCCACTGCTTGCCATCACGTTCAAAGAACCCACCACGCGGTGCAATCATGCTTCCGCCATCTACAAAAAGCGGCGTGTCCCACGTTCCCACGAGGCCGCCCCACGTTCGCTTCCCCACCAGTGTACCCACTTTGCGATACTTGAACATGTAGGGCATCAGATCTCCGCCTGATCCGGCCATCTCATTGATGATCATCACCTTCGGACCCCAGATTCCCGCCATCGGACTGGTGAACGGGTATCTCTTTCCTGCCGCGTTGTTGAAGTATCCGTCGAACTTTCGCTGCAGTACATCAATGATGTAATCTGCCGCCGACCCTCCGCTGTTGTAACGCTCGTCGATGATCGCACCTTTGCGATCCTGTTGTGCGAAGTAGTACCTGTTGAAATTCGTGTAGCCACCCTGCGCTGTATTCGGAAGATGAACGTACGCCAGCTCACCGTGCGACAGTGAATCCACGATGTGTCTGTTGCGCTCCACCCATGCCCGTGTTCTGAGCCCAGCATCGCTCGACAGCGGGATCACGTTGATGCGGTGCGATCCGTCGAACGAGGGGCGCGCGCCTACAGTAATCTCGGTCTGGTGATTCGCTGTTCCGTCAAACGCGCGATAGATGCTTTCTGGAGTGCGCAAAGGAGTGCCATTCACCGCCAGGATATAGTCACCTGCATGTACATCCACACCCGGCGCAGTAAGCGGTGCGCGCAGATCTGGATTCCAGCTATCAGTTCCGTAGATCTTCGAGATCCTGTAGTACCCATTGTCGATCGTGAAATCGGCGCCGAGCAGGCCAACCATTGATCGTGGAACAGCCGGCATGTCACCACCACGGACGAACGAATGCCCGATGGCAATTTCCGAACCCATCATGTCGAGCAGATAGTTGAGATCTGCGCGATGCATGACGTACGGAAGTAGCTGCCCGTACATCTGCTTCATCTTGGGCCAGTCAGTTCCCTGCAGATTCTTTAGGTAGACATAGTCGCGCTGGTTGCGCCATCCTTCGTTGAAAATCTGCTTGAATTCGGCTTTGGGATCGACCAGCATGGCCAGTTGTGCCTTGAGCTTTCCCTTCCCGGCCGCCGGTGCAACCGGCGACGCTGCGTCTACCAGGTACAGGCCCGGTGCGGCCCCTGGCGTGCCGTACAACAACTTCTTGCCGTCGGCGCTCACGACATACTCGGCGACGTTCTGCAAAAAGTCTTTCGCCTCGCGATCCTTTAGTTGATAGCGATGCACGGTCGCGCCGGATGCAGGCTTCTCCTCTGTGCCTGTTGGCGGGATGGTCTCCATGAAAAAGACCGTTCCCGCGGTTCCGGCCTGAAGCGAACCATAACTGCGCTCCGCAATTCCCGGCACCGCGATGATGCGTTGCTGCAATCCGTCAAAGTCGATCACGACGTTCTTGCGCGCCACCAGCATCGCCTTGAGAGAATCCGACATCGGCGCGTTTGCCTTTGCTGTGTCAACCTGTGTAGCGGACTTCGCGACAGGCTTTGCCCTCGGAGTCGGCGGCATCCCCGGAATCGGTGCCTCTGGCGGAATACCTGCGTCCTCGTCGCTCTCCGGTAGCAGCGGCGACGGATCTGACTTCTTGAGAACGGCGAAGTAGAGCGCGTTGGTCTCGGTGTGTCCGTAACTCGACATGTCGAGCCAACCTGAACCAAGCGCGAAGTCGGTGGACCCGAAGAACCAGAGATACTTTCCACTCGCATCCCAAGCCGGCCACGTTGCGTCCGCCATACCATCGGTAACCTGATGCGTCTGCCCGTTCGCTACATCGTACACAAAGATCGCACGGTAGAGCGTTGGCAGCCGCTTTGCGTACGCGATCCACCGAGAGTCGGGACTCCATGTTGGATTCAACGAGCGATCCGGTACCATGAACTCATCGCCGCCGATATCGGTCGACTTCCCGGTCGCAACATTCACCACCCAGAGCCGTAGATTCGTGTCCTGAAACAGGATGTACTTTCCATCCGGAGACCACGACGGCGTGTAGAAGTGCGTCGGATGCTCCAGCATTATCGTGCGCGATGGTTTGCTTCCATCGGCCGACGCGATGACAAGTTCATATTCACCTGTGCTGTCGCTGAAGTACGAGATCCACTTGCCATCCGGCGACCACGCTGGATTACGCTCCGCCGATCCGCTCGACCGGGTGATGTTCCGAACGTCGCCCTTCTCCGCCGGCACCGTAAAGATCTCACCGCGCGCCTCGATCGCAGCCCGCTTGCCGGTGGGCGACAACGCAAGGCTGGTAATGTTCTTCGATACATCCTTCCACTCCGGCATCATCCACGGAAAGTCGCCAACCACATTGATGTTGACGACATGCTCGCGGCCGGTTTGTGGATCCAGCTCATGGACGTAACCACCCTGCTCAAATACCATCGCGTCCGCGTCGGAGTCGAGCGTCTTTACGTCGAAGTCGGAAAAATCCGTAACCTGTTTCACCTGCTTCGATTTCGTGTTGTACGACCAAACGTTCGACACGCCGTCACGATCCGACAGGAAGTACACCATGTCGTTCCCTATCCAAACCGGATCCATTTCCTTGGAGTTCGGCCTCGGGATGGTGTCCACCGCAAGCGTCTTGCTATCCAGAATCCAGATCGGACGATTCTGTCCGCCGCGGTAATTTCTGCGCTCCTCATCCCACGATGGATTCATGCGATACGCGATGTGTGCACCGTCCGGCGAGATCTTCCCCTGATATGCCCGGTACATCGCCATCGCTACCGGCGGACCACCACCTTCCGGTACGGTGAACCACCTCGGCTGCGCTGCCGGCAGGTTGGACGAACGCGTCGACGAGAACACGATCGAGCGCCCGTCCGGCATCCATCCTTGAACCATATCCGCTGATGGATGCCATGTGAGGCGCTGCGGCTCCCCACCGATTGCAGGCACCACGTATACGTCCGTGTTGCCACCGTACTCGGCGCTGAACGCTATCGACTTCCCGTCAGGTGAGAAGAAAGGGTTCGATGCCTGTCCCTGAAAACTCGTCAGTCGCTGCGCCGTGCCTCCAGCCCGAGCAACGACCCAGATGTTGTTGGCGTAGGCAAACGCGATCTGCGTCGCACTGATCGTCGGCGAACGCAGCATCCGCGTTTGTGCCGAAGCAATCGAGGGAAAGACCAACATCGCAAGTACTGAGGCAGTTCGACGCATTGAATCCCCGTGGTAGGGGCGGGCTATACCCACCCTCTCTTCGTCCGACATCCCATCCCCGTAGAGGCGGCCTAAGCCCGCCCTCTCTCCACCCCTAACCTATCTCGAAAAATCCATCCCTGATTTGATCCGGTACCCCGACGGCACCTTGAACAGAGCCGGAGCCTGCGGCCCGATACGCAAACTCGTTATGTCGATCGACCGAGTCTTGCTGTGACGGACTCCCTTCTCGTCAATGTTGCTCTCGTTCACCACCGTGCGCAGGGGGGTCCCCTTCAACGCGTCCGCGCGCACCGTGGCCTCCTTCTGTACGAAACCAGCATCGGTCTGCGCCATCGCACTCGACGTGCGCTCCAGCAATGCGAGCAGTGGGTTGGCACCCAGTTCGAGACCCGGACTCACCCAGTAATCCGTCACGATGCTGTAGTGCTCCGTCCCGGCGTCGAAACCGAGCGCAACAATGTGGACGTCAAACTTCTCAGTCATCCGCACATGCTCGGTGGCATAGCCCAGCATCTGTTGACCCGCACCGGCACGCTCCGAGGAGATCATTGCATTCGAGACGTTGAACTTCACCATCGGCGACACAGCTCGTAGTGACACCCCGATTATGTGCTCGAATTTCGGCGCACTCATCTCGCTCACCTCCTTCCGATCGGGACGGACCGACATCATCCGGTCCCCAGTGATCAGGATGTAGCCATTGTTATCCGAATTCTTCCTGTCCATATCGATGCGGATTCTGTCGCCATGCACGCGCACCGTCCCCGATGTCGGATCGTCCGAGCCCTCCCCGGTCGCCCTGAACGTGTACATGTAGTCACCCGCCGGCGCTGGCTCGGCGCACCGGGGCGCTGTCGGTCCAGTGCTGCTGCAGGCGACTGCCAGAAGTGCGGCTATCGTGTGTACCATCATTTCTCCTGAGATCGAGACGCACAACGCGTCTGCCGTGTCTGACACACCCGGTACCGTCACGGTTCGCTTCACCCGTCCCGTCGAGGGCATGGTCCATGCACCCTATCAGCTCATCCGTCGACGCCAGGAGTAGCGATGAAAGACGACAAGAAAAAACGCCCGAACGACCGTTCCAAAATGGATCAAAGCAAGGAAGAAAAACGAAAGAAGGCCGCAGAGCCCTCCACTGAATCGCCGAACCCACCCCGCACCACGACACGGGGGATGACAGCTCCTAAATTTGGGTCAGCCGGGAGCGGCGGCGCCGAACTGGAGCCTGGGCCAGAGAGGGACTGAGGTAGCGCAACTCCGCAGGCTGCGGGGCCCAGGGCAGCCCTCCGATGACTGCGTAGCATCGCAGCGATTCACCCGCCGATCCGAACACACCGGGACACTTTGCGCAAGCGAGATGCAATGAGCAGCGCCAACACCAATACCGTGCCTGCAACCAGGACCGGCACGAGCCGCGATGAGCCACATCTCGCGGCTCCTGACGTAAATCCTTCCTTCATCAAGGGCATCTTCCTCGGCCAGGTCCGCGAGGATCTCGTCTTCCCTTTCCCCACGATGTCGGCAGAGGAAAGCGAATCACTTCGCATGATCCTCGATGCGTTCCGCGACTTCGCAGCGACCCACATCGATTCCGCAAAGATAGATCACGATGGAAAGTTTCCAGATGAAGTCCGGCATGGGCTCCACGATATGGGACTCATGGGACTCAACATCCCGGAGGCGTACGGCGGCTTCGGTGCGTCGGCAAAAGTATTCAATCGGATCTTCGGCGAACTCGGCGGAACCGATCCCGCGCTCACCGTCTACTTCGGTGCACACGAGTCGATCGGTTGCAAGGGAATAACGCTCTTCGGTACCGACGAGCAGAAGACTGCGTGGCTCCCGCGATGCGCGACCGGTGAAATAGTCGCCGCGTTCTGCCTCACCGAACCCGGATCAGGATCCGACGCGCAAGCAATGGCGTCAACGGCCGAACTCAGTGAAGACGGAACACATTACATCCTCGACGGCAGAAAAATTTGGATCTCCAACGCCGGTTACGCCGGCATGTTCACGGTGTTCGCAAAGGTACCAGTGACGGTCGACGGCAAGACCAAAAAGCGCGTCACCGCATTCATCGTCGATGCACACAGCGAAGGAATCACGCTCGGCCAGCTCGAGCAGAAGATGGGCATCAAGGCATCCGATACACGCACCGTCACATTTGAGAAAGTGAAAGTACCGGTAGGGAATGTGCTCGGCGACGTCGGTCAGGGATTCAGGATCGCGCTTGAGATACTCAATTCCGGCAGACTCGGGCTCGCCTCTGGTTCATCACGTGGCGCGCGGCGAATCCTGACGGAGGCTGCAAAGTACGCCACCCAGCGCGAACAGTTCGGGAGACCAATCGGCTCGTTCGAAATGATTCAGCGCAAGTTCGCGCAAGCTGCAGCGGAGATATATGCGGCCGACTCGGCGGTCATGCTCACATCTGAGATGATGGATCGCGGCGGAATCGATTTCTCTCTCGAAACGGCCGCGTGCAAGGTCTTCGCATCCGAGCTCGCCGTGCACGCCGCGAGCGAAGCAATGCAGATCGCTGGCGGCATTGGCTACTCCAAGGAGTTTCCGTACGAGCGCGCGATGCGTGATTCACGCATCAACATGATCTTCGAAGGCACCAACGAAATTCTGCGTGCGCTTATCGCGCTCAGCGGAATGGAGCAACCCGGAGAGCGGCTCAAGACGCTCGGCTCCGCGCTCAAGGATCCCGCTCACTCGATGGGCGAGATCAGTTCCTACATTGCGGACCGCGCGAAACGTACGGTGCAGAGAGCAAAATTCACCAAGGTCCACCCTGCTCTTTCGAAGGAAGCCCGCCGCGTTGCGACACTTGTTCAAAAGCTCGCATTCGCCGTCGAAGTCGCGGTCGTACAACACGGTAAGCACATCATCGAACGCCAGTTCATTCAGGAACGAATGGCCGACGCAGCAATCGGTATTTACATGTGCACAGCCGTGCTATCACGCACCACATGGGAGATCGAGCGCGCAGGTAGCGTGGATGCAGTCAAGGCCGAGATGGACTGCGCACAGTTGTTCCTCGCCGACCGCTACCGCCAGGTCAAGCGATCGATCCGTCGCATATCCCGCAACCAGGACGATCGAATGCGCGCAGTTGCGGAGCGAGTCCTGGAGTCAGGCGACGCAGCACCGATTGGGCCGGCAGACCGCACCTGATCCAATCGGCGATCGCGCCCGCGCGAACGGCGTTGAGTTGTCTCACCTTACGTCTTCAAGTTTGAACATCGGATTCTCGATCACGCCAAGTTCGTTTCCAAAAGGATCGATCACCGTTCCCACGTAAATTCCATCACCGACTTCCATTGCCGGTGACTTTATTGTCGCACCGGCTTCAACCAGTTCGACGATCGCCTTGGCGGCATCAGTCACCCCCCAGTACGCGGTCGTTCCACCAGCGCCGCTCAAGCCACTGCCTGGATTCGGATCCAGCCCCAGTTCAAAACCGCCGATATTGAAGCCTACGTAGAACGGCTCATCGAAGTACGGTTCCACTCCGATTGCGAGAGCGTACCACTTCTTCGCCGCTGAAAGGTCGGTGACATGGTAAATGATCGTGCGCAATCCAAGGAAATTGGCCGGCATTAGTCTGATGAGTTTGGTGTTGTGAGCTGAAAGCCCGACCCGCTCGGCCACTCGCTTCGACGCCCCAGGCCCGTTCGCGGACGCTGTGCCCGAAAATTGCACTGTTCACCGCCAAATGCCACCCCTCTACAACGTCATTGCGAGATCGTTCATTGCTGCAGCCGTTGTCGGCGCCTGCGCCGCTTGTGCTTCGGCGTCATACGACACACCAAACACGCTTGGCGTCATGCCGCTACAGCCGCCGACTCCCATATGGCTCGGCGCAATCGCCGCAGCCGGAGGCTCATCCGCAGTAGACGGTGCAGCAGCAGTGACGCCAAGCCAGATGCCAGGCTGGACTCACATCATGCTGTCGCTCGACAATAGCACCGCGGGAGCTGTCTACACGTGGAGTTTGCGCTCGGGGAATTGCGGAGGCCAGGGTAACATCATCGGACCGTCTGACAGATACGCCAGGTTCAACATTCACGCCGACGGCACTGGCGCGGTCGAGACCGTCATACCCACGACCCTCTCACAGTCCGAGTCCTACGCCGTAATCGCGACCCCCGTATCCCCGTCTACTGGTTCCGCCGCGTGCGCGAACCTCACTCGCACAACCATGTAGCATGTAGCACGAAGCAGACGTGGTAGCACGCCGCGTTTACGACCTATAGTGAAGGAGTGCCCGGTTTCCCGCCGCGTACCACTGTAATCACGGACTTGATTCCGCCGCGCAGATTGAAATCACCAACGACTCGCATCCACCTGGGATCAACGCGCTCCACCAGATCATCCAGTATCCGGTTCACCGCGCGTTCGTAGAATATTCCGTCGTTCCGAAAGCTCCACAAATAGAGCTTCAGACTCTTAAGCTCCACGCATGACGCGCCAGGATAGTAGGTAATACGCATCGTGGCAAAATCCGGTGCACCACCCTCGAGTGCAGCGAGATCACTCGCGTCCCCCTCAATTCCCCCGAGCGGGCACAACGACGTGAACTCCGGACAATCCATGTGGATCTCGTAATCTCGATCCGGATACGGATTGGGAAACACCTCTAACAAATGCGGCTTTGGCATGAGGGAAATCTACAGCGAGAGCCGTCGATCTCGCGAAAGGGTGCCGCCCGTCGTTCCGTGAAAGAGCACCCTCCGTCATTCCCGCGAAAGCGGGAACCCATTTGCTGCCGACCTGCTCGCATTCGTGACCGTTCCGCAGAGACGACGCCCCGTCATTCCCGCGAAAGCGGGAACCCATTTGCTGCCGTGCGACTCCGATAACGCAGCTGTAATTCGAGACCGATAACATGGGTCCCCGCTTTCGCGGGGATGACGAGGGTGGTGCGAAGTACTGTGAAATTCTACGAGGGTGCTACGAAGTGCCACGAAGTGCTGCGACAGCGATCCAAACGCAAACTCGGCGCCCCATCCCGCTCAGGACCCGCGCAACTTCCTTGAGATCTCCTGAAGCAGCTCGCGCTCATCACCCGACAGGCTTCCCATTCCTTCACGGGAAATCTTGTCCAGCAGCGCGTTCACATCCTCGGTACGCGGCTCAGCGCGCGGCGCCGACAGCATCGGCTGCTGCGGCCTGCGCTTCACGATCGCGTTGCTGCGCGCGACTGCCTCGTCAGCGTTCGGCTCCGCATCATGACGCTTCGGGGGACGCTGCATCTTGGGAATCGGCTGCGGATTGCTATCGTCCGGAACCGTAGCCACATGACGCCGGATCCTGTCGAAACTCGAGCTGTTCGGCGCGTGCAGATAGATCCATGCGAACACCAGACCGCCAACGTGCGTCATGAACGCAACCGATCCGCTCGAATATCCCGTAAGATCGGCAAACGCCATTCCCACGTTCCAGGCGATCGTCCAAACTGCAAGCCATACCGCGCGGATTGGCCAGACACCCAGTATGTACACCTCATCGTCGGGCCACTTGAGCGCATACGCGAGCACGACACCAACTACCGCGCCCGACGCTCCAATCACCATCCCGCGCTGCTCGAACAGCAGATGAAATATTCCGCCGCCCAGCCCGCACCAGAGGTAGAAATACGTGAACGCCCGCGCACCGAATGCTCGCTCCACACGAGGACCGAACATCCAAAGCATTATCATGTTTGTCGCAATGTGCACGAAGCCAGCGTGCACGAACATGTAGGTGCCGATCGTCCACCAGTGCGACGGAAACTCCGCCGCCGACAACCCAAGCCACGCCGCAACGTCCGCCGTTCCAACCGGCGACGTTAGCTGAACGAAATAGACCATTACGTTCAGCGCGATCAGCCACTGGACCGCGGGTGTAATCCCGCGCCCATGCCCGAATTCGGCTTCGTTGAGGTCCGTTGTCGTTTCCATAGAATTCGCGGCTATTTCGTGCTACCCAAGCGCAAGCCTAACGATCCGCTCGCACAACTCTTCAAATCCCATTCCCGCTGCGGCAGCACCCTGCGGAATCAGACTTAATGCAGTCATCCCCGGCAACGTGTTCGCCTCCAGACAGAAGCACTCACCGCGCGCGTCGAGTCTGAAATCCACGCGTGCATACCCCCGCAGTTTCAACGCTCTGAACGCCCGCAAGGATTGCTCTTGCAACTTATTAGTAACACTTGGAGACAAACTCGCAGGAAATTCCTCTACCGCCATTCCCGCCGTGTACTTGCACTCATAATCGTACAGCTCTTTCGCCGGCTTGATTTCCCCAACCGGTAGAGCCTCGTCTCCCAGCACGCCCACGGTAAGCTCGCGGCCAGCTATGAAACGTTCGATCATCACCTCATCATCGTACTTGAAAGCTTCGGCAACTGCCGCATCCAGCTCCGCCAGATCGCGGACAATCGACAGTCCCACCGTCGAGCCCTGTTTGGAGGGCTTCACCACCACCGGAAGGCCGAGCGTCTGCTGGACGAGCGGCCCGGGCTGAGGTGCCATCAACCAGTCCGCAGTCTGTACGCCAGCAGCCCTGAAAAGAATCTTCGAGAGATCCTTGTCCATCGCCAGCGCGCTCGCCAGATGGCCGCTACCCGTGTACCTGACCCCCGCCATGTCCAACAACGCCTGAACCGTCCCGTCCTCGCCCTGGCCGCCGTGAAGCGCCAGAAAGACGACGTCGGCGTCGCGTACCTCGGACATCGCGATCAGGTCGTCGCGCAGGCGCCCACCTCCGACCCCAAGCCCGGCCAACGCCTCGAGCGACGGCGGTTCGGCTCCGACATTGCTCCGCGAGAGCTCGTCCAGCTCTCTGGACGAGATGACTTCCTTCGCCGGATCCAACGCCGTCACCTTGTGCCCGCTAGCCGCCAACGCCTGGACGATCCGGAGACCCGAGGCGAGCGATACGTTGCGTTCCGCCGAGTTCCCGCCCATGAGGACGGTAATGCGAAGCGGGGAGATGATCGACACGCTACCGACCCATCATGAACCGCAGCATGTCGGACCGCGTCACGATCCCCTCGACGTGACCGTGGTCCAGAACCAGCACCGCCGGTGTGCTCTTCGACAGATGCTTGATCGCGAGTTCGATCGAGTCGTCGACGGCGAGAGAAGAAAAGGGCGCGTCCATCACCTCGCGCACAGTTGCCTCGAGCAGCGCAGGTGTTTCCAATGCGCGCTGAGAAAGCGTTGCCTCGACAACCGATCCGATGCACTCAGTGCCGTCCATGACTGGCAGCTGCGACACGTCGTGCAACGCCATCAAATTGAGCGCCTGTCGCACTCCCGCATTGGACGCAATACTCACGAGCATCGGCGCACTCGCATCCTTGCGACCAAGCATATCTCCAAGCGTCACATGATCGGCTTCGAGCATCTGATTCTCGCGCATCCACTCGTCACTGTACAGCTTGGAGAGATATCGCTCACCGGTATCGCACAGAAACGTCACGACCAGTGCATCGGGATCATCCAGCCGGCGCGCGACATCGAGCGCGACCTTCGCGATCAAGCCCGACGATCCGCCAACGAATAAACCTTCCTCTCGCGTGAGCCGACGCGACATGGCAAACGCATCCCGATCACTCACGGTGTGGTACTCGTCGATGAGACTCATGTCGAGAGTGCCGGGAACCTTGTCCTGGCCGATTCCCTCCACCTTGTATGGACTTCCCTCGATCTTGTGCTCGCCGTGGCTGCGCCAGTACTCCGCCAGTATCGATCCCGTTGGATCTCCCGCGATCACCTTGATGTCGGGATCCTTCTCCTTGAGATACCGCGCCACACCCGTGATCGTACCGCCGGTTCCGGCAGATGCGACAAAGTGCGTAATCTTTCCTCCAGTCTGCTCCCAGAGCTCCGGACCAGTCGTCGCATAGTGCGCATCAGGATTCGCCTGATTGTAGAACTGATTCGCTAGAACCGCGTTCGGCGTCTCCTCCGCGATGCGCTTCGCCATCATCACGTAGTTGTCAGGATGGTCGGGCGGTACGGCCGTTGGCGTGACAATAACTTCAGCACCGAACGCCTTGAGCAGCCGCACCTTTTCCTGCGACATCTTGTCGGGCAACGTGAAGACACACCGATAACCGCGCAACGCCGCCGCGATCGCGAGCCCAACTCCGGTGTTGCCACTCGTTCCTTCCACGATCGTCCCGCCCGGCTTGAGCTTTCCCTCACGCTCAGCTTGCTCGATGATCGGAAGTCCGATGCGATCCTTGACCGATCCACCAGGATTGAAAAACTCCGCCTTTCCGTAGACCGGTGTGCGAATGCCGCGAGTAACGCGATTCAGTCGTATGAGCGGCGTCCAGCCGATCGTCTCGAGCACGTTATCGTATGGCCGCTCATTTCGCTTTATTCGCATAGTGCTACTATACCTACGGTTTCTTGGGTTTGGCGGTGCTGTCCGCCTTCTTTGCCAGCACCGAATCACCTGGGGGTGGCGACACGTCCGGGTGACGGAAATATACCGGGAACAGGATCGACACCGGCATCGGTGTGCCGCGGAGCTTGGCTGGCTCGAACTTGAGTTCGCGCGACCCCTTCATCGCGGCCGAATCCAGCGCCGGAATCTTCGACGACTCGACCACGCGCGTGGAATCCTCCACGATCAAGCCATCCTTCTCCACATACAATCGCAGCGTGACGTTTCCCTGCACCTTCTCCGCATACAGCGCCGGAGGATATCTAAATGGCATCACCTTGTTGAGCATGATCGGATACGTATCCGGCCTTGCTACCCCAGCGTCGAAAGCCGTACTCGTCCGGTCGCCCTTTGAACACGCGGATGCAACGATTAGAACTGCTGCCACTGCGATGGATCTCGTCGCAACTGTTGACACTGCCATAGATATGACTTTTGCTACCGTCCCTCGTAATTCGGCTGATTCGGAATCATCACAGTTCATTCTGTTCACGCCTTTTGCTGAGCGTCCGATACAAGTCGCGCGAGTGTCTCGAGCGCCTGCAACGGCGTCATGGTGTTGGGGTCAATCCCCTTCAGTTCCTCGACAATGGGATCAGGTTCCGACCCGAATAATGCAAGCTGGCCCGCGCCTTCGTCACCCGCCCCGCCGGTCCCGCTTCGCGGCGCCATCCTGTGTCGGTCCTCCAATTGACGCAAAAGTGCCCGCGCGCGTTTCAACACGGGACGCGGAAGGCCCGCAAGCCGTCCCACCTCTATGCCGTACGAACGATCGGCTCCGCCTGGCTCGAGGGTGTGAAGAAACAGAATCTCCTCCCCAACTTCCCTTACACGTACGTTGAAATTCCGCGTTGCCGCAAGCTCTTCCGACAACTGTGTCAACTCATGATAGTGCGTCGCGAATACGGTCTTGCACCGCAGGTCATCATGAATGTGTTCTGTCACAGCCCACGCAATTGATACGCCGTCATACGTCGACGTACCCCGCCCGATCTCATCCAGCAGCACGAGCGAGCGCGACGTCGCGGAATGAAGAATCGCACTCGTCTCGCTCATCTCAACCATGAACGTGGACTGCCCGCGCACAAGATTGTCGCTCGCACCCACGCGAGTGAACAGCCTGTCCACCACTCCGATCTCTGCCGAACGCGCCGGCACGAAGCTTCCGATCTGCGCCATCAGAACGATCAACCCGATCTGACGCAATATGGTCGACTTGCCCGCCATGTTCGGGCCGGTAAGAATTATTACGCGTGCACTCTCGACAAGGCTCACGTCATTCGGAATGAATTTCTCGCGCGCCATCATCCGCTCCACCACGGGATGCCGCCCTGCCACCACGCGAAGGTCGAATCCGTCGGTCATGCGCGGACGTACGTAACCTTCCAGCTCCGCGACTTCTCCAAGCGCGGAAAGAACATCCAGCTCGGCGATCACGCGAGCAACACTCTGCAATCGCGACACGGCACGCGCAATCCGTTCGCGCAATGTTTCAAACAAACAGCGCTCGCGCGACTCGATCCGATCCGCTGCGTTCAGTATCCTCTCCTCGAATTCCTTGAGAGCAGGTGTGACGTATCGTTCAGCGCCCGTGAGTGTCTGTCGGCGTTGGTAATCCTCGGGAATCTTGTGGCCGTGCGCGTTGGTGACTTCGATGTAATACCCGAATACCCGATTGTAGCCAACCTTGAGCGAATTGATTCCAGTACGTGCGCGTTCATCACTCTGGATGCGCGCAATTCCATCCTTGCCGCCATCGCGCAGCGATCGCAAGTCATCGATCTCCGCATCAAAACCAACGCGCACAGTTGGGTCCTCGCCCAGCGCCAGCGGCGGCCTGTCAACGAGCACATTTACTACATCCTGACCGAGATCCGCACATGCGTCCCAGCTTGCGAGTATCTGCAGCAACGCGTTACTCGAAATGCGCTTCGCCGCAGTCTCCACCTCCGGCAGTCTCATCACCGAATCGCCAAGTGCGCGAAGCTCGCGCGGCGTAATTCGGCTGGCAGCGACTTTCGCGGCAAGCCGCTCGATGTCACGCACGCCGTCGAGCGCGCTGCGCATGCACGAACGTGTCATCGCGTCGCTGGCGAATGCATCTACAGCGTCCAGCCGCGCGTCGATCGCAGCGACGCTCGTGAGCGGCGCAAGAATCCACTGACGCAGCAACCGCGCGCCCATCGGAGTGAGCGTACGGTCCAGGACGCCAATCAGTGTCCCTTCCTGGCCAGTGCCGCCGCGCAACGAATCCGTTAGCTCGAGATTGCGCCGCGTCATCTCATCCAGCGGCATCGTGCCACCGGACCTTTCGATCACGGGTGGTCTCAGATGTGGAACGCCGCCAGGTTGCAGTTCGCGTACGTAGCGCAACAGCGCTCCGGCCGCGCCGACCGCAATGTCATCGGTCGCCTCCACACCGAAACCTTCGAGTGAACTGACTCCGAACTGTTGTCGCATGTCGTCGCGCGCCATCGCCGCGTCGAACTCCCATGCTGGACGTCGCGCAACAAGCGGCGTTTCCGGACCCACCACCATGTCATCAGGCACCACTATTTCACGCGGGGAAAGCCGAGCCAGCATCGCTTCCATTTCGGTTACCGGCACAACCTGCAACCGTAGCTCTCCGGTCGAAACGTCGAGCGCGGCAATGCCTGCGCGAGGCGGCCGACTCTTCGTATCAATCGCAACAGCGCAAAGGAAGTTGTTGCGCGACCCGTCGAGCAGTTCGTCCGAGAACGCCGCTCCTGGTGTTACAGTCTCAACAACTTCACGCCGTACGACTCCCTTGGCGGTCTTCGGATCCTCTACCTGCTCGCATATCGACACACGATGACCCATCTGCACGAGCTTCCGTACGTAGTCCGGTCCGGCCTTAACCGGAACTCCCGCGAGTGGAACCTGCGCCGAGCCGCCGTTGTTTCGCGTAGTGAGTGTGATTCCTAGCGCGCGCGATATCAGCTCCGCATCGTCGTAGAACGTCTCGTAGAAATCGCCCATCCTGAAAAACAGGATGCTGTCCGGATGCTTTGCTTTTATCTCGCGGTACTGTTGCATCAATGGCGTTGCCACCGGCATCGCCACTCGCTTATCTCTCCACCACGAATCCGTCGATGTGCTTGGCCTTGAGCTTCGCCAGCTCGGCGGCTGCGCCTGCATGCGAGGAGTAATGCCCGATACGAACGCGATACGGTGCGCTCGATCCGTCGATGTAGGTATCGTACCCTCGCCCGTGCAGTTTGTTTACGAGCACAACGGCGGCGCTCTTGGATCCGAACGCAGCAACCTGCACTGCATACTGGCCAGCAGCAGCCTTGCTCACGGCCTTGCTCACGGCCTTGCTCACGGCCTTGCTAGCTGATTTCGCCGATGCCTTCACCTCGGGTACCACTGAATCGCGTTGCGTGGATTCCATCCTGGCTGAACTTTTCGACGCGTTCGACTTTCTTTCAATCGACGCAGCCGCCATGGGCGACACTTTCAACTCCGCCGAAGCGAGAGCGCGCGCGACCTCTTCTTTCGTAGGCTGCCGATTCGCAACACCCGATGTGGTGCTCGATGTGGTGCTCGATGTGGTGCTCGATGTGGTGCTCGACGCGGTGCTCGCACCGGAACCATCGCTCACGGTTGCGCTCGTGCTCGCCGGTACTTCAGCCGCGGCTTTCGCAACCGGATTAATTGGTGCTTTCGTTGGCGCCTTGGCTGCGACTTTCGCGGCCGTTTCGGCGCGAGTCGGCGCAACAGGCGCTTCCGATCTCGGCTTCTCGGCTGGCTTCTCAGCGACCTTCTGAACCGGCTTCCGCTTGCCCGCCTTTGACGCCACTGCCGTTTCAGCTGCCGCCGCCCGCGTGGGTGTCGCTGCAGGCATGGCGTTGTCGTCTGCGGCCAGCACCACTCCGCGACAGCGCTGCTGCTGGAAGTCAATCCGGTTCTTTAGCTCCACATTCCCGGTGCCCACGCTGGCCAGAGCAGCGGCATTGGCAGCGCAACCGTGCGGGGGATCGTTTGCCTCGAAATACATCCGCGCTACCCAGTAACTGCCATCTGCACGAAGCGGACTTAGCGGGTGCTCCAGCACCAACCGCTGGAAATGCTGCAACGCCGCGGCATTCTCCCCACGGGCCGCCTCGAGTTGTCCAATGCGAAGCAGCGCGGCAGGCACCCGTCCGGATAGCGGGTAGTCAACGATTATCTGGCGGTATTCGTGCTCCGAGTCCTGCGCATTGGCAGCAAGCGTCGCACGCCAGAACAATCCCTCCGCGTACGCAGCCGAGCCTGGCATGGCTGCATTGGCCACAGAGTCGGCAAGCTTGCGGCCATTCGCGGTGGCGCCATTCGCTACCATCTCCTGCGCCTGGGAATAAAGCGCCGAGTCCTTGGCAGACTGAGCCCCAGCGTTGGCAGCCACGCTGCCAGCCGCGATACCGGCGAGTGCGATCCCGGCCGCAAGTCCACGAGCGCCGGCAACCCACCCTCGCCGTGCGCGCCGTCCCATCTCGTCGCTGGCGTCTCCAACCTGAGCAGCAGAGCCAATCGTTTTCCTGGAGAAGCGCATTATTGTACCCATATGTCTCGAAGGTGTCTCAGTTATGTCGTGATACTGGTATGTCTTACCCGATTCAGGCTGCGCGGCGACGACCGGACCCAGCGCAGATGGCAAGCACGGCCGTCGCTACAATCTGGCGCTCCGTCGATACACGGGTCTCCTTGAGTGCCACATCGGCAGCCAACAGTGCAGCTATCGCCCGATCACATTCAGCCGTACTCCAGTCACGTGCTGCCAGCGCCCAAGCTCGAGCGGCGGCGCCCCACGAACGTCCAGGGTACGCACCAGTCGATTTCAGTAACTGGAAATACTCGCCTTCCAAACGGCTCGCCGGTAGTCCGGTATCCAGACGCCCGCGACCCCATGCAAGCGCCAGCGTCTGCGTGGACAGTCCCATTACTACACTTACACCAGTCGTTTTCGGTTGTGACAGAATGTGCTCGATGAGATTCAGGGCTCCCCCCGCATCGCGCCGCAACACCGCGTCTAGAAAATCAGAGATGGTCTCCCCGCGACGAATCCCCACCGCCGCACTCACCGCCTCGTCCGTGATCACCGCACCGCTGGTGTAACTCGCGAGCTTGTCCAGCTCCGACGTCAGCCGATACAGGTCATTCCCAGCCGCATCGTGCAACAGGTCTGCGGCACTCTGCGTGATCTCAACCCCAAGCGCATGCTTCGCATGATGCGCAATCCAGCGCGACACTCGACTTTCATCCAGCGGACTGAATTCCATCGGTGTTGTCGACGTTTGTAAACCCTTGTCCGTCTTTGCGCCAGGAGCCGCGACTAGTATCACAGTCATGTCGTAAGACGGATGCTTGAGGTAAGCGTCGAGCGCAGAGCGCGCGGTCTTCTTGAGCACGCCAACTTCGCGTATTATCGCCACGCGCCGATCGGCCATCATTGGCGGCGTGCCAAGCAGTGAGCCTAGCGACTCCGCATCGAGCTCGGCAGCACGACGCACATCCAGGTTGAAGTCGCGCGTCGCAGGATCCACTGCAGCGGCAGCGAGCTGGCGCACTGCATCGTCCTTCTGGTACTCGTCATCTCCGTAAACGTAATACGCCCCGTCGAATCGCCGGTTCTTCACGGCATCACGGAGCGTCTTGAGGGCAGCGTCGGTTGCCATGCCCAAATCTAATTTCGCCGACGGGTGTCTATCGCGCTTGCGTGTAACTCACGGTCTGAAGACCGCCCTGCTCCACGAGCACCGCCGCTGGCCAGATCGGTATCCCGGTTGAAACAGACGCAACGATTGAAGGTGCTGGTGTCGTATCAGGCGGAACCGCCATTGCAATGGCCGGCGGTAGAACGATTTCCGGAACTCGCTGATCCGCGTTCTTCATCGTCTCGGCTACATACGCAATCATGATGATGGATGCAATTGCGCCGACCACCGCTACCGTTCTAAACCTTCCCGCAGATACATGGGCCTGATGCAGACGGCACTCGCGAAGCCGCGCGTCCAGCCGGTGCGAGAAGCCCGCGGATGGCTCTATCAACTTGATACTGTGCGCCAGCATCAACGACCGCCTGACCTTGGCATCGAGGTTCGCGCATTCAGCGCACTCGGCAATGTGCCGCTGCATGCGCACTAGCTCGACCCCAGCCAGGGTGTCGTCTACGAAGGAACAGTGTAGGTCTTTAAACTCGGAACAGCGCATCGAATAAGGATACCGGACGGCGTCTATAATAGTTCCATGCTGCAACCCGGGGCAGAGCAGGATGAGCCATGCCACCAAGACAATAAGAACGCGTGACCAATAGACTGGGTCACGCGTTCTTATTGTGCTTGCCGGTCAGTTATCCCAACCAGGGTCCGATTATTTCCGCGAAGCTGTTACGCGCCCGGTTGAGGCGCGACTTAACGGTACCGAGGTTGGTGTGCGTGATCTCGGCGATTTCTTCGTACGACTTGCCTTCCAGCTCGCGCAACACAAAGACATTCCTGTGATGCTCGGGCAACTGGCCAACGGCATCCTCGACCTTCTCGCGAATGTCACGCTTCCGGAAGAGGTCGTCCGGACGATTGCCAGGATCCTCGAATTGCAAGGGTCGCTCTTCGTCCTGCCAGTTCTTGGTGATCGTCTGGAAAAGCACCAGGGGATTACGCGACCGGTTGCGCAGCTCGTTCTTCGCGAGATTCGACGCAATGGTATAAACCCAGGTCGAGAACTTCTTCGATCTGTCGAACCGGTGCAGATGCCGGTACACGCGTATGAACACTTCCTGCACCAAATCTTCAGCTTTCTCCCGATCGCCGATGGTGCGGTAGATGAAATTGAGGAGGCGCGTTTGGTAGCGCTCCACTAGCTCCGAAAACGCACGCTCCTCGCCACCGAGGAACGCCGAAACCACTTCGGAATCTTCGGCAGTGCGAAGACGATCACGAATCGTGGATCCAGCCAACTCGACACGTGCGAGAGCAGGTAAGGTCTTACGAGCGGCTACGGCCATAAATCCCCCTTTCGGGACGACTGTTCAGCAAATGGGGTCGAAACTGGCCGACCCATGCGAAGTACTCCCGGAAGGTTCTTCGCTCAAGTATTAGACAAGCACCACCCGTGCCGGGTTGCCTGCCGTCATGCAAATACGCTAAGTCCTTAATTATCAACAACTTACAACGATCGAACACCTTCCGGCAGTAAGGCGCTGCTATGTCACGCCTACTACACACGTACGTCGCACCTGCCATTTTGACCGGCCACACGTACAGTGCGCCACCGATACTACGTTGCTCGCGGCTACAGTGGATCCAATCGTCTGGGGATTAGACGTATGAATTCCGATTTTCGTTAACATCGAAAATCGCCGACGTAGCACGTTGCCAGAGTGGCCCCGATCAGCACTTTTCGCCCAGGAAACCACGCTGTAAGTTGTCGGGTTCCCTCTCGCCACGAGCATACCTGGGCGGCACGCACCCACGAGAGCACCCCCATCATTACCTGAGCGCGGAACGTGTCGATTCGTAGTATGTCGTTGGAACGAAAGCTTCCGCTGATCGTCATCGCAGTCCTGATTGCGACTCTCGCATCCGCTGTGGGGCTCGCGTACCGTGAAGTCCGCCGCGCCGGTGAAGTCGAGGCCGCGGCCAGAACACAGGCACTCGCGCGACAGCTCGCCTCACTTTTGGTGGCTTCCGTAACACCGCGTGCCCAGCTACTTCACCAGGTCGCCCGGTCAGCAGCCATAGGCGAAGCGGCCAGAAGAGCTTCAATCGGCTCGAGCGGAAGCACAGGCGGGCAACAACCCGGACCGGCGACAGCAAACCGGAAATCAACAGCGCCGGCCGAAGCCGCGGCCCGTGGGGCCGCCGCTTCGGCACTGCGCAGCTTGGCGTCTCCGCGCGATACAGCACTCGTCATCGAATTATGGTCCGCGAAAGGTGAACTGCTGGACAGTATCGGCGGACCACCCGTTACTGCATCAACAACGAACGACAGTGCGCGAACGGTTGCCGTTCCCGGCGCACGCATCGCGGCCACGACGATGCCAGACGGTGATTCCGTGCACTTTCTTCCATTTTTCGAAGGGAAGGACCACCGAGTTTATTACTGGATAACGGTGCCCGTGGTCGATCACGGCGCGCGCGTCGGCTGGGTGGCAGAGCAAGCACGGATTCAATCGCGGCCCGGTACGAAAAGACAGATCGACATGCTGCTGGGAAAAAACACTGCCGCGTATTTCCGGAATACGAACGACCCCTTCTGGACCACACTTGGTGGGGTTCCGGCTTCCAACCCCGCTGCCGCTTCACTCCTTCCCACTCCGGTAAATTTCAAGCTTCCCGTAACGACGTCATACACACGTATGCCGCACGGCTCCGTTCTGGCTACCGCATTGCCGGTAGACGGAACACCATGGTGGGTAGTAGTCGAGATAGACGATTCGGCAGTACTAGCCGGAGCACGTGCGTTGCTGTTCAAGTTCAGTGCGCTGACGCTGCCACTGCTCATCGCAGCTGCCGCCATTTCATGGCTGCTGATTCGCCGCGCGCTGAGACCACTCGTAGATCTCACCGACGCTGCGACCCTGATAGCACACGGTGATTACTCTGCGCGCGTTGCTGTTTCACACGACGATGAAGTCGGCCGGCTGGGCGAATCGTTCAACAAGATGGCTGCCGACGTGGACGCATCGCATGCGCGGCTCGCGGGACAGGTCCATGAAGCTAGGAGATTGGCCGAAGAGCGCGACGAGGCCCGTGGGATTGCCGTTTCGGCCAGCCAGGCCAAGTCCAACTTTCTCGCGACGATGTCGCACGAGATACGAACTCCGATCAACGCCATCATCGGCTACGCCGACATACTCGATCTCGGCATCACTGGGCCGCTGACACCCAAGCAGCACGAAAACGTGCAACGCATCCGAACGAGCAGCAGCCACCTTCTCGCACTCGTCAACGATGTGCTCGATCTCTCGAGGATAGAATCGGGAGCGATGCAGCTGAAGCGCACTCAAATCGAAACGCGTCCGTCAATCGACGCCGCGCTCTCGCTCGTCGAGCCCATGGCAAGAGCGAAGCAGATTCCGATCACCGTCAAGTCAGACGATACGCGCGCGTCAACCTTCACCGGTGATGAACGCGGCGTTCGACAGGCGCTTGCGAACCTGCTTTCAAACGCCGTCAAATTCACCGAGCCCGGCGGCGAAATCCTGATCACGACTAGCCTCTCGAGCGCAGTATCCGCAAGCGAAGTTCTGGAACACGGTCGCACGTACGTCGCTATCCACGTCTACGATACTGGGATCGGGATCGATATCAACCAGATCAGCCGGCTCTTTCAACCGTTCACGCAACTGGAAGCGGAGAACGGAAGCCCATACACACGCCAGAGGAGCGGGGCAGGGCTCGGCCTCTCGATTAGCCGGCACTTGGCGCGCATGATGGGCGGCGATATCACGGTCGAAAGCGTCCCACGCCGCGGCTCGACATTCACACTCTGGCTACCCCAGACGGCGTAGGGCGCGGCTATGTCGCACCTCTCCGCGCCCATGAAGTAAGATACGCGCCCCGCTGCATGCGTCTGTGCCTAAATGCCAGCGCTGAAGCCCGCCGCGTACAGGATTACCAGTGCGGTCTTTGCGTCACGAATCTCATTGGTCTGAATCATCCTGAGAGCCTGAGACAACTTGAACGTCACAACCTCACAGAATTCGTCCGCCTCGAGATGCTTCTCCCCGACTGTCAGGCCCGTCGCCATAAAGGAATGAATGACCTCATCCGTAAAGCCTGGAGTCGTAAAGAAACTGAACATCGGCTCGATACGCTGCGCGCTGCAGCCGGTTTCCTCCTTGAGCTCGCGCTCCGCACACGCGGCCGGTGTTTCCCCCTTCTCGAGCTTTCCCGCGGGAACCTCGTACATGTAACCGTCTGCTGCGTACCGGTACTGTCGCAGCAGCATGATCTGCGGATCCTCTCCACCCGGATCGCTGACGAACGGAAGTATCGCGGCAGCTCCAGAATGACGAATGATCTCCATCTCGCCGGTCGTGCCGTCGGGAAAGCGCACCTGGTCGACATCCAGCGAGACGACCTTGCCGGTGTAAATACGGTGCGACGCAATCTTGGACTCGGACATGAATGCTACCGGTTCGTGTTCACGGATCTGTGACGTCCAGCGGACCAAGGCCAAGTGCTTCCACCGGTCCGCGAATCGCGTCGGCGTCTCCAACAATCACAATCTGCAATGCGTCCGGACGAATGTGCTTGCGCGCTGCAGCAAGCACATCATCGATCGACACCGCCCCGATGCGTGAACGATACGTATCGTACCAGTCGGCGGGCAATCCGTATATCCTAAGCGTCGCAAGGGCCGCGGCGATCGCAGCGGTCGTCTCGTAACGAATCGGGAACACTCCCGCGAGATAACTCGTGGCCAGTGACAGCTCGCTCTCGCTGATCGGTTCCGAACGCATCCGGTCTATCTCCTTCAACGTCTCCTCGATCGCGGGCGCCGTAACATCGCTCGCGACTGCAGTGCCGGCCACGAACGGCCCGGCCTCACGCCTCCAATCAAACGCAGACGACGCACCGTATGTGTATCCGTGCACCTCGCGCAGGTTCAGATTGATCCGCGATGAGAACAATCCACCTAGTACGGCATTCATCACGGTAATCGAGAAATAATCGGGATGAGTGCGCGGTACTCCAACGTGACCGATTCTCACTTCCGACTGCGGCGCGTCTTCCTTCCCGACTATGCGAACCGAGCGCGTTGCACGAGACGGCAGATCCATCGCCGATTTGCGCACGACGTCGCCGCCGCTCCACGCACCAAGGCCGGTCTCTACAAGTGCCGCTACCTCGTCCATCTCCACATCACCAACCACTATGAGCGTCGTAGCCGACGGCTGATACCTCGCCGCATGGAATGCAACCACATCGTCACGCGTAAGACTCTGCACCGACACCGCTGTGCCGCCGAGCGGAAGGCGAAAGCGTGACGCGGTGTCGTAGATGTATTCGTCGAACTTTTCATCTGCGAGCTCACGCGGCTCCGATTCGATCTGCATCAGCTCCGCACACCGCTCGGCCTTCAGCCGTTCGATAGCCGCAACAGGAAACGTCGGCCTGACCAGAACTTCCGCAAAGTGCACGAACGCATTCTCAAGATTCCGGCGAAGAACTGTCATCGCGAGCGACGCCGAATCCCAGCCGGCGGCGCCGCCGACAGAAGTGCCGAGCTGTTCCAGATAGTCCGTCAGTACTTCGCCATCATACTTGGGCGTCCCTTCATTCAACGCGCGCGCTGTCAACTCGGCTACGCCTTCCTTACCAGCGGGCTCTGCAACGCCGCCCGCATCCACTATGGCTAACACCGTGACAATGGGAAGGTTGTGTGACGGAGCGACAAGCAAAGTAAGACCGTTCGATAGGACACGACGGTCGAATTTTGGAAAGTGGTATTCCCGCGGTGGTCCGGCCATGGGGCGAATAGCAGTACTCATGTTCTCGCTCATGCTTCCACCATCGCCGCAACGGCGTTCGCGTCATCGGTTGTACCGTCGGTCTCGTCGACATCTTCTTCATCCCGGGGGACGTACATCAGAAATGCACGGTTATCCTCACCGAAGTGCTTTGCAACGAACTGATTCACCTGCACCGCTGTCACGCGCCGGTAACTGTCCATCTGCTCGTTAACCAGATTCGGGTCGCCAAAATATGTCGCAAATCGCGAGAGCTGATCAGCGCGCTCTCCAGCCATTTGCATCGAAGCGATGTAGTCCGTTCCAATCAGCGCTACCGCCCGATCCACTTCGCTCTGCTTCACACCTTCCGTGCGCATCCGATCGATTTCCTTCACGACCTCCGTTTCGAGTTGTTCAGGTGTTACGCCCGGACGTGCAGTAACGTCGACAACGAGTATGTCCGCTCCCTTCGGAAGATCGAACGTGAACGCCGTTGCATCGGTCGCCACCTCTCGCTCACGTACAAGTGCACGCTGAAGCCTGCTACCCTTGCGCATGCCGAGTATCGCTCCGGCCACCGACGCTGCGAAGTAGCCGTCGGCGCCGAGTGCGGGAGATCTGAATGCGAGATACAATCGAGGAAGACTAACGTCGTCCTCGACGGTCTCACGAAATGTTCCGCCAAACGTTGTCGGAAGCGACATATCAGGCAGCGGTGGCTTTCCCATGCCACGAGGAATGGGACCGAAGTACGACTCCACGAGCTTGCGCGCCTCGCGTGGGTCGAAATCTCCGGCGATTGTGAGAACCGCGTTGTCTGGCGTGTAGTAAGTCGCGAAGAAGTGTGCTATGTCATCCAGCGAAGCCGCATTCAGATCTTCGAACGACCCAATCAGCGAGTGATTAAACGGGTGCGGCGCAGGATACGTCAGCGCTGGCAATTTTTCCCACCACGTACCGTACGGTTGATTATCAACGGACCAACGGCGTTCGTTGGATACCACGTCGCGCTGATTGTCGAGCTTCTCCTGGGTCATCGCCGGCAGCAGCGTGCCCATGCGGTCGGCTTCGAGCCATAACGCTATCGCCAGCTGATTGGACGGAACAGTTTCGAAATAATTGGTGCGGTCGAGCCACGTCGAGCCATTGAGCGTTCCGCCAGCACGCTGGATCATCTCAAAATGCTCGTTGGCCTCGACATGCTCCGAGCCCTGGAATAGCATATGTTCGAACAGGTGAGCGAACCCGGTTCGTCCGACGCGCTCGTTGGCGGATCCGACGTGATACCACAGGTTCACCGCGACGATTGGGGCGGTGTGATCTTCGGAGAACGTGACAAAAAGGCCGTTCTCGAGCCGGAAGGTCTCGATTGGAATGCGCATGACAGTCGTTGGTTTCCGCGTAATATAGAGTGTATGGGACCGTACATCCCACTTCCTTTTGCCTCTGCATCTGAATGATCGATACATCCGTCTGCCCTTCCATGCTGTATATCGTCAGACATGGCGAGTCCGCCGGCAACCTGGCGCGTGATGCGGCAAACGCGTCGCGCGATCTGGTCATCAAGAGCACGACGCGGGATGTGGATGTCCCGCTGTCCCCCTTGGGCATACGTCAGGCCACTGCCCTCGGCGACTGGTTCGGAGCCATCCCACTCGAGCAGCGACCTACGGTCGTCCTCACATCGCCCTATCTTCGGGCGCGCCAGACGGCCGAGATCATCAACTCACTCGGCCGCTTCCCGTATGCGAATGACGCAGTAAAGCTGATCCAGGACGAGCGCTTCCGCGAGAAGGAATTCGGGATCCTGGACGGCCTTACAAGATACGGAATTCTCGACCGCTTCCCCGATCAGGCTGCCCTCCGCAATTCACTCGGCAAGTTCTACCACCGTCCACCCGGCGGCGAAAGTTGGTGTGATGTGATCCTCCGACTCAGAAGTGCGTTCGAGATGCTGTGCCAAGTCTATCACGGCGAGAGGGTACTGGTGGTCGCTCACTCCGTCGTGGTGCTGTGCATGCGCTACATCGTCGAAGAACTCACGGAACAGGAGATTCTCAGTATCGATCGCGCGAACGAAGTCGCGAACTGTTCGGTTACGCGATTCGACCTGGATGCGAAGCAGGGAACTACCGGCAGGCTGGTGCTCGACGGATTCAACTTTACCGCGCCACTACACCAAGAAGGTGCACCGGTGACATCGAAGCCCGATGTGGGCGGGAGTTGATGTTTACTGCGGCTTGTCCAGCACAATAAGCTTCACGTCATCCCGCCCAATCGCGCGAAGCCACTCTATCAGCTCCTTTCCCCTGCTCGGCATGAATATCCCGCCCGCACCCACAAGCCGCCTGCTGATAACCAGCTCCTGACCCTGCTGTTCGTACCTGCTCGTATAGCTACCAAACACACTTGTTGCAGTAACACCCACCGGCAATCGTGCGTGCCATCCCTCCGGAAGCTTCACACGCAGCTCCGTCACCGATGTCCGAAGACCAATGATCTTCGATGCATCGATCGGAAACTTGCGCTCCGGAAGCCGAGCCATATCGTCAGCAGCGCCAGCCATTGCCGAGAGCGTGGAGAATGGGTTGTTGAGCATCACCACGGGACCGGCCATCGTCGTCGCATTCGCATCGTGGATCCTGATGCGAACACGAGCTGCTGCTGAATAGTCCCGACCATTGAATCCAGTCAGCGAATCACCGTCTCCAGTCGAGAAGTACCTCCGCGCGATTCGCCGACCTGCCTCTGCGCGTTGCGCCGAATCCGGCTGTGATGCAAACGACGCGCGCATTCCTGCTGCCATCGCGCCTGTTGCAGCTTCTTCGTAGTAGCCGTTGAACTTCCCGCTGCTCGATAGCTCACCATCAAGCGTCGTCGTCTGAACATTCGCCGTGGGCGCATCGGTTGGAAGAGTTACTTCCTGATTCTGACCGTCCGGGAAGATTACCAGCGCGAAGCCGCCCTGAATGCTCAGAGGAAGCTCGCCATACGCACTGAACGATGACGTGAGATCCACGAACTGATAGTTGCCGTTCCCGACCGGTACCGCGGCTATCTCGTGATTGAACTGCCCTGCACTCGGTATGTCGCGCCTCGCAGTTGCATTGATGCTCAGCAGTACCGGATACGCAGTAATTCCAAGATGACCGAGCGCGGCGACGAATAGCGTTGCCTTGTCCTTGCAATCTCCGTATCCGGTTGCGATAACCGTGTCAGGCATCCTCGGCTGATAACCACCTATCCCCAGCTCGATGCCAACATAACGGATGTCCTGTGCAACCCAGCGATGCACCGCTCGAATGGAATCGTCTCGCGTTCCGGGTTTCGCGGCTGCTACTACAGAATCCACAACGCGGGTCAGGTTTGGCGTCGCTGCATATCGATCCCGCGCGAGTCCTGCGTACCAGTGCGATACGTCATTCCACGTGAGAGCACCACCCACCCGTACCCGCATCACGACTCCGTTCGAGTCCGTTGCGAACGGCTCTCCCCGGATCTTGGGAGTGTTCTTCCGAGCCCAGATGTAGTGGGTTCGTCCCTTGTCGGTCTCCGTCACTCGCCTGAAATCCAGGTTCTCTTCCCTGATACTCGGCTTCATGGACGACGGCACATCCAGCTCGAAGCGCGTTCGCTCGATCGAAGACCCAGGCGTGAACACATACGTCTGCGCGAAATCGCCAGGGAGCGGCGGCTTGCGATCGATCACAGTGAAATCCACATCCAGAATGGTTCCGGTCGTTATGCCTGATAGCGACATGCGCACAATCTTCTGGTCGCTATACACGGGCGATGCCGAAACCGGAGCTGGCACATCGGATTCCTGAATCTGCGACGGTGCCGCACTTACGACTGAACCGTCAGGCCGTACCACTCGCACCCAGTGAATATCGATGCTCTGGTGACCAGGCACGTAGCCAAACTGCTGCTCTCTCAAGTGCGTCGCGCCAGCGTCGGTGAGCACCTGCATCACGCGCCGGAATGTCCGGACGACGCTCCCGTCACGTTCAACACGTATTGTAGTCGCGTCCGAAAGGAGATGGGTGGGCTCACCTTCGTATTTGGTGGGATCTACCGCAAGCCTGTACAACGAGTCATCCGCCGGGGTTGGTGGAACGGCCGGAATTGTGACGCCGGCCTGCGGCGTCCGCTCTCTGCCCTGCGCCCCGCATGGTGAAGCAACCGCGAGAAGGAGCGATGAAGCGGCAACAATTCGTAGCGTCAGGTCCACCTGTTTCGCTCTCGCAACGACTCGATGTGTGCCGTGTGATGCCGGCCATGCCAAGCGTACAGTGCAGCAACTTCGCGCATCGGTACCGAACGTTGGTGGTCCGGATGGATGTACGTGCGGTCGAAGTCACTGTCTGCCATCGCACGCATCAGCGCCACCCAGCGTGCATGAAGTGAATCGAGCAGGTCCAGCGAAACGGCAACAGGCAACACCCTGGTGTCCGCCAGTCGGACCCACGCCGCTTCGTCGTACGGCTTTACGGTGGGCGCATCTTCGGTCAGCGCGAGTTTCATGCGTATGTAGGCATTCATGTGACTGTCGGCCACATGATGAACGACCTCGCGCGGCGTCCAGCCGCCCCCGCGATATGGAGTACTCATCTGCTCATCACTCAGGCCATCAACCGCCGCACGAAGAGCACTCGGCAGTGATTCGACAGAGGCTATCGAGCGATCGATGGCCACACGCGATGAATCTCCGTCATAACTGAACTTGCCAATCGGATACCGAAGATCCTCCGCTGCACTCTCGCTCGCTGACGTCACTACGGAGTGCCTCGCACTATATGAATCGCGGAGTTGACTGTTTTGACGAATTGTTGCGCACCTTCCGGCGGGAATGAATCCAGTGCTCGTTTTCCATTCTGCTTTACATCCTCGAACGCCATCGTTCGCCGATTTCGATACGCGAACCTGATCGTGCCATTGCCGTAGTGCGCACTGTCAATATCCGCTAGCGGATAAGTGAGATGCGTCTGAAGCGCCGAGCTTACACTTTTCTTCACCATCCGCTCGATGGTACCCGCCAGCGCATTGTGCGTCTCCGTATCGCGAGCCATGTCGGTTCGTGCCAGCGTGAGCACTGAATCGGACAACCCCATGAACACAGTGTCATGGACGAGTCCGAGCTTGATGGCTCCGTCGCTCGTGTGAATTACTGCGCTATCACCCGACATGCGCGTTGGTATCTGGCCGCTTGCCGAACCACTCGCCGCTGACTTGTCCGGCCGGTTGCATGCCCCCAGAACGAGAAGCGATGCCAGGACGGCCACGACTGTGGTGTGTTTTCGCATTCTTTCCCCGTTTGTCATCGTTCAACCAGGAAGGCGACGGGCGCCTTTAGCGATTCGCTGAAAATATATCCAGCGCTCGCGGGAACGCTCGCCCATATCGGCGATGTTCGTGTCGGCGACGTAACTGCTTTAAGCCCGTGTCTCCGTGCAAGAATCCACAGCCTGAACATGTGGAATGGATCACTCACCAGAACTACTGAAGTCTGCTGTCGCGCGCGTAGCATCTGCGCTACCGATGTAATCGACTCACTCGTGGTGCGACCGTGTGCTTCCAGCATCATTGCTTCTTCGGGGACACCGTGCCGCATCGCATACGAAGCACTCACCGCTGCTTCGCTCGTCGTGTCTCGCGCGCCGACTCCTCCGGTGAACACAAGCAACGGCGCAACATGCTCGCGCCACAAATCCAGCGCATGATCAACCCTGGCGCGTAGTACCGGCGACGGCCGTCCAGCGTACTGTGCAGCACCAAGCACCACTATCGCGTCGGCCTGGCTAGCTCCGGAAGGCCCGTGAGCCACCCCATCATACTCGGCGAATGTGAGCACCGCGGCCACCGACCCGACCCACCCAATTGTCAACAGACCGAAGAATAATCCCGCGATTCGGCGCGACCACGAGACCCGCGCCGGACGCCGCGTCAGACCGTTCGCTTCGTGCGCGGTTCGGGGCATTCTACAGTATACCCCTTCGCTCCAAGCGCCGTCTTGAAGATGTCCTGCACGTCAGCCTCTCCATGTACCAGAAATACGGGGCCCAGGTTGGGCGACGTTGACTTCACACCATCGATCCAGGCAGTCAGCTCAGTCCGGTCCGCATGGGCGCTGTACCCATCAATGATCTTCACCTCCGCCCGCAATGGAATGTCCTCACCATAAATGCGAACGGTCGGCGGCGAGGCTTCGATCCGCCGCCCTAACGTTCCCTCGGCCTGATATCCCACAAAGAGAATCGTATTCTTGGGATCCCCAGCCCCATGCTGGAGATGGTGAAGAATCCGGCCTGCTTCCACCATTCCTGATGCGGCTATGATCACCATCGGCCCATGCGCGGTATTGAGCGCCTTGGACTCTTCGACGCTCCGCGTGAACTTGACCTGGGGAAACTGGAACAGATTCTTCGCCTTGTTCACAAGATCTTCCGTATGATCGAACACTTCCGGATGCATCTCGAACACGGTCGTCGTATCGGTAGCGAGTGGGCTGTCCACGTAAATCGGAATCTCTGGAATCGCTCCCTCCCGCAACAGACCATTGAGATTATAGAGCAGCTCCTGAGCGCGTCCCACCGCAAACGACGGGATCAATATCCGCCCACCCCGCGCGGCCGTATCCCGCACCGCCGCCGCAAGCTGCGCGCGGGCGTCGACGACCGTTTCATGGTCGCGGTTGCCGTAGGTCGACTCCATTATCACCGCATCGGCATTCTTCGGAACCACAGGATCTCGGATGATCGCCAGTCCCGGGCGCCCAATATCTCCCGAAAACACCAGCCGCTTCGCCGAGCCATTTTCCGTGATGTCCAGAACCACAGACGCCGACCCGAGGATGTGCCCAGCGTCTACGTAGGTACACCGAACTCCCGTCACCACGTCGAACGTCTTGTTGTACGGAATTCCAACCATCAGTTCCTGTGTACGAACCGCGTCTTGCATTGTATAAAGTGGCTCCACAAACTCGCGATGGTTCTTCGCAAGGTGCTTGGCGTCACTCTCCTGGATGTGCGCCGAGTCCGCCAGCATCACCGCACAAAGGTCACGGGTCGCTGCGGTAGCGAAAATCGTCCCGGAATAGCCCTTCCGCACCAGATATGGGAGCCGGCCAGAGTGGTCGATATGGGCGTGCGACAGCACCACCGCATCGATCTCTTTCACCTCAACGGGGAGTGTAAGGTTCTTCTCCGCGGTTTGGTTGCGCCTCCCCTGAAACATCCCGCAATCCAGAATTACAACCTTCCCGTTGACGCGCAGGATGTGGCACGACCCGGTAACCTCCCTGGCGGCCCCGTAGAACTCAATTTCCATGATTAGTATCTAATTGCTACTATGTGGAATAGGAACAGCAGCCGACGGAGTCTCCGTCAGCCCTCGGCGGAGCGGCAGAATATCAGAACGAGCTGTTCGCCTCGCTCGCTGATCAGCGTCGGCTCCCAGCCGCTACGGCTCCGCTCGTTAAGCAAATCCGTCAGCGTATCTTCATTCTCACGCGTGTGTCGCGTAAGCTTGACCATCACAGCCTGATATTCTTTCATTGAGATTATGGAGTTTCCTAACCTCACTATTATCCGCCACCCGCTCGTTC
>JBDTAB010000086.1:0-5131 GCA_039924865.1 Gemmatimonadaceae bacterium
GACACGCGCGTCGCGAGTCAGGAACCCGAGACCGCGCAGCTTTGGCTTGAGCGATTCGTCTTCCTTTACCAGAGCGCGGGCGATCGCGAGGCGAAGCGCTCCGGCCTGTCCGGACAATCCACCACCATCGATGTTCGCAGTTACGTCATAGCGACCGAGCATGTCGGTTGCTGCGAACGGCTGCTGGATCGTCGATACGTGCGCAGGACGGGGGAAGTAATCGCCAAGTTGCCGGCCGTTGATGAGCCACTTGCCAGATCCGGCCTTGATGTAGACGCGGCAGACAGCTTCCTTGCGCCGGCCTATCGTATGAATTGTTCCTTCAGGCATGCTTGCTTGTTCTACTTGGAAGTGATGGTCAGCGGCTTGGGCTGCTGTGCCTTGTGCGGATGCGAGGCACCCGGGTAAACGCGAAGCTTGGTGCGCATGTGAGTGCGTGCCAGAGCGGTCTTTGGCAGCATGCCGTTGACCGCATGCTCGATAACGCGCTCCGGGTGCTTCCCGAGCATGTCCTCGAAGGTAGTAAACCGCTCATGACCCATGTAGCCGGAATAGCGGAAGTAGCGCTTCTGCTCCGCCTTGCGGCCAGTGACCTTTACCTTGGAGGCATTGATCACGATTACGTGGTCGCCCCCGTCCATGTGGGGCGTGAACGTTGGCTTGTGTTTGCCGCGGATGACTCGTGCCACTTCAGTGGCCAGTCGTCCGAGCACCAAGCCTTCCGCATCCACGATGTACCAATCGTGGCTGATGTCGGTCGGGGTGGCGGAGAAAGTCTTCATTTGGGATTGGAATCCGATTCAAAATGCGATAGCCTTCCAAGTTAGACGCCTCGGGGGCGATAGTCAATGCGGGCACCCCAGATTCCCCCCTCGACCAGCCGAGCCGAATCGATGGCTCGCCATGCGCCCAAGGGGTAGGTTTAACGACGGGCGATCGATCAAACGCCTGCGGCCACGTCAGGGTCTCGTTTTGAGCCACCGCCTGTCCTGGAGAGTCGAGGATGACGCTACTAAAGTCGTCGCGCTTTGGTCTGCCAGCGCTTGCATTCGTCGCCTTGTGTTTACCGATCGGTCGCGCTTCAGCGCAAGGCTTCAGTCTCAATGAAGTCGGGACCTGCGCGATATCCCGAGGCTTCGCGGTGACCGGGTCGCCATGTTCGGACGCATCGACCATTTTCTGGAACCCCGCCGCAGCAGCCGAGCTGACCGGGAAGTCCATCAGCATCGGAGCCAGCGATGTCGCCGTCCGCGGATCCTTCCGGCAGGACTCTACCGGTCGACGCTACGGTAGCAATATCACCCCCGCGATTGTGCCCGCTGGGTTCGCAGCGATGCGGGTCGGCCGAGCGTCGATCGGAATCGGAGTGTATGTACCCTACGGCCTGACGTCTCAGTGGAACGACAACTTCCCAGGCCGCTTCTCCGCTCTCAAGGCCTCGCTCCAGACCATCTACATCCAGCCAAATTTTGCCTTCCAGGCCAACGATCACTGGTCAGTTGGCGGGGGCCCGGTGTTCGGCCACTCGAGTGTCGAGCTGACCCAGGCCCTCGATCTGTCGCAGCAGACCGCGGCCGGTCCCGTGACTTTCGGCATGCTCGGAATAGCGTCGGAGACTGAATTTGGCCGCGCCAAGTTCAACGGCAGCTCAAATGCGGTCGGATACAACGTTGGAGTGCACGGCATATTTGGCGACTGGTCAATCGGCGCACGCTTCATATCCCAGCTGACCTTCAAGTACAACGATGCGGATGCGACGTTCACGCAGGTCCCAACAAACCTGACGCTGCCCGTCAACAATCCGATCAATCCGTCGTCTGCCGTCCCGGTCGATGCACTTCTCGCCGGACAGTTCAACCCTGGCGGAGCGCTGGTCAGTCAGACGGGAAGCTCGAAGATCGTGCACCCGTGGCAGATGCAGGGCGGAGTTGGTTACAACGGATTTACAGGAACAAAGTTGTCCGTCGACGTGGCGCGCCTCGGCTGGTCGTCGTTCAAGACGCTGCCGATCAGTTTCGATGGGCCGGCGGCTGCGGAGAGCCGTTCGTTGATCGAGGATTACGATGATTCCTGGGCGCTGAGGTTTGGCGTCGAGCATCGGTTCAATTCCTGGACGGCGCGCGCGGGATACAGTTTTGCGAACAGCCCGGCTCCGGACGTGACGGTGACGCCGCTTCTGCCGGACATGAACCGACGCAACCTTGCCGGCGGTGTCGAGATTCCGATGGGACAGCGATATCGTTTCGACCTTGCATACCTGCACGTGAACACGCCGGGCCGTCGTGGACGGACCGCGGAACGCGCCAGTCTGTCGCAGGATGTGATCCAGCTGAACAGCGGTACATACGAGCTCAGCGCGGACGTCGTTTCTGTCGCGCTCAACGTCCACTTCTAACCGCGCGAGAATACGATGACTCCATTCAGTAATTCGCTCCGCGCGATTGCTGCAGTCGCTGTGGCCGCGACACTTGCGGCGTGCGCAGATAACGGGCCGACAGCAGTAGTGCCTCCTCCGACACCGGTTGATGCGCTGTTCACGAATTACGTCGCTCTAGGGAACAGTCTTACGGCCGGCTATCAGTCGGGGGGCATCGACGACAGCACGCAAAGACTCAGTTATCCCTCGCTTCTTGCGCAGGCCATGAAGACAAGATACGCCTACGCGTCGCTTGCGGCTCCGGGATGCCCGCCGCCGATCGTGAACTTTCAAACACAGGCTCGGCTCGCGGGCGGAACCGCAGCGACCTGCGGATTGCGCACGGTCACCTCCATCACGACCACGCTCAACAACGTTGCCGTGCCGGGCGCTCTGGTCGCTGACCCAACCAGCGTTTCCACGTCGGCGTCCAACGCACTCACCACGTTCATACTCGGAGGCAAGACACAGGTCGCGAAGGCTGCGGACGCCAATCCAACATTCATCTCAGTATGGATCGGCACCAACGATGTGCTTTCCGCGGCAATTTCGGGCGTTCTCGTGCCGACTCCGGGCGTAACTACCGGCGTGACGTCCCAGACCGATTTTCAGACGAGCTACGGCGCGATCGTGACTGCGCTCAAGGCGATTCCGACATTGAAGGGTGGCGTTCTGATCGGCGTGTTGAACGTGGCCGGCGTCCCCGCGCTGTTTCCAGTTGCCGCGTTCCAGAATCCTGCGTTCAAGGCAGGATTCGATCAGTTCGCTGGGGGGACGACAACCGTGCTCCCCAACTGCCTCGTCGCGCCGGGCAATCAGGCGCTGGTATCGATTCAGATCATTGCGCAGATGCGATCAGGCGCACATCCGCGGGTGATCGCGTGCGCGCCAAACTCGATTCCGGGAACGCCGATTGGCAACATCTTCATCCTCGACGCATCGGAACAGGCGAGTCTCGCGGCGACGGTCGCTGCCTATAACACCTTCATCCAGTCACAGGCATCAGCCAACGGGTGGGTTTATTACGATCCAAATCCGCTGCTGGCATCTCTAAAAACTTCGGGTTGCATCAGCGTAGTTCCCAATCTCGCCAATGCAACGCAGCCGTTCGGTCAGTGCATTTCGCTTGACGGGATCCATCCGACAGTCACCGCAAACACCGCCCTGGCCGCCAATCTGATCGCTGCGATCAACGCGCAGTACAAGACCAATCTGTCGGCGAGCGTTCCGAACTGAGGAGTGTCACGGTGTGTGGTTGCGTTTATCGGGGCTCGACAAACGCAACCATCCCCCGGAAAACGGCTTACCCGCCGCGAAGAGGAGCTATCGCTGTGCGAACGTTGATTTGCTACTGCATCTCGATCAGCACTGTGCCTTTCTCGACTACCGTGCCCGGTGTAACGCGCACCGACTTCACGGTCGCCGCAGATGAAGCGCGCAATTCGTTTTCCATCTTCATCGCTTCCATGACGAGCACGCCCTGACCAGCGACGACGGTGTCGCCTACGCCTACGTTGACGCGCACTACCAGTCCCGGCATTGGCGCGATGACCGGCGCAGGCCCCGCAGGCGGCGCCGAGGCCGCGGCGAGTTCCTGAATCGCGCGTGCTCGCTCGCCCAGCGCCTCGACGTTGTAGCGATGGCCTTCTATGTCGAGTGCGTACTGGCCCCTTCCCTTGCGCGAGTGGACCACCACTCTGACAACCCTGTCACCGATTCGGAGAGTGCGGACGGGACCCTGCCGCGCAGGATCGAGGGTCGCGTGCAATTCACCGCCATCAACCGCCGCCGCACCCTGTTCCGTCTCCACGCCATGACGGGATCCGTTTACATCCACGAGGTATTTCATTCCCGTTCCAGTCCTGTTCGTGATCGTGATGTGAGCACGCAGACAGTCTCTACGTGTGCGGTCTGTGGAAACATGTCGAACGCGAGCACACTGCGTATTTCGTAACTCGTGAGACGAGCGACATCACGCGCGAGCGTGGCCGGGTCGCAGCTGACGTAGACAACGGCACGCGCGTGGTCATCTGCTTCGAGATACGCGGTAACGTCTACGTGCACACCACTTCGCGGCGGGTTCAATACGACTACGTCCGACTGTGGCAAACGCGGGAGCACATCCTCCACGCGGCCCGCGATGGAGCGCGATGGTGGCGGAAGCCTCTGTTCGGCCCACCGAGCGGCATCGGGATCGAGCTCGATCGCCGTTACCGTTACGCCTTTCGCAGCGAGAAGTGCCCCGAGATCTGCGGATCCGGAATACGCGTCCGTGACCCGGCACGGTTCGAACGCCATCACCTGTTCCGCGACATAGTCACGCAACGCGTCTGCAACGACAGGATTCACCTGCGAGAACGAGGCGGATGGTTTGAGTACCTGACGCCGGTCGCCCAACAGTTGGCGCGCCGAGTCCTCAGGCTCCCAGTACAGCGCGGAAAGCGCAGGAACGGCCTCAAAGAATCGTGCGTGTTCGGTCCAGCGTCTCGCACCCATCAGCACAAAGGAAGGGCCGTCAGGCGACCAACGCACACTTCCACGAAGCGAGGATTCCGCAGGGAAATATTCGGCTGCCGCCATAATTTCGTGCCACGTTGTTACAACGCGACGATCCGTTATGAGACAATCTGCAAGCGCGAAGACTCGCCCCGGATCATCGTACGGATGCAACCCAGCGATCCAGCCACCGGGACGTCTGCGCATCGCGAGCGTCAA
>JBDTAB010000087.1:0-20680 GCA_039924865.1 Gemmatimonadaceae bacterium
TTAGCTGGGCGAACTGTGGATTTTCAGGAAGTACGTGGTCTGACACCGAGCTCCTCTTCAAGTGCGCGCAGGATTCGCGCGCGTCGACCTTCAATTTCCTTGTCGCGTAGGGTGCGCTCCGGATGTCTGAACGTCAAGCGCCAAGCGACGCTTCGGAACCCTTCGGGCACTCCGGCCCCACGGAATTCATCGAACGGGACCAGCGATTCCAGGGTCTCGCCCGCCGTGGTTCGGATAACTCGCTCCACGTCCGCCGCCTTGGCTCTGGGCGGAATCAGCAACGCGAGATCGAACTCCGCTGCTGGCGTTACAGGCAGTGGGCACGCGACCATCGGCTCCCGAGGCGTCCCAAACGCCGGGGTGATGTCGATCTCGATCCCAAAGACAGGAGGGGCCCACACTGGAGCGTCGACCAGGACTGGTCCAACGGCGCCGATTTCGGCATCGTCCAGGATCACGTTCCATCCCTGACCCGCCGCGTTTGCTTCGAAGGCCGCCGGCCGTCCGTACGCGGCACTCACAATGCGCTCGGCCACCCAACGCGCGTCCCAGATATCCGTCTGTGGTGGCCGAGGGTTTGTGAAGTGTGCTGGCGCGCGATCTCCGCACGTGACCACTGCGGCGACCGTGCGCTCGACCGGGACAATATCAGATCCGCGGCTGAAGACGACGCCGACCTCGAACAGACGGATGTTGCGCGTCATGTGCGAAAAATTGTATTCGACGCGTCGCGCAAGAGTCTGCAGTGCGCTCGACCGTAGCATCGCCTCATTACCGGCGAGCGGATTGAGCACCCTAACGCCGTTCTCTCCTGCATTGGCGACAAATGGAATCGGGCGCACCTCGAGAAATCCAGCGGCGGCGAGGGCCACAGTAACGCGTCGCGTTACAACGTACGCAGGCGAGTCATCAATTCGCGCACCGACGCGAAACGGCCTCAACTCGTCCGAGAACGTATCGTATCCGCGAAGGCGCGCGACCTCCTCGATGAGATCGACTTCCAGAGCAACATCCTCGCGCCAGCGAGGCGGCGTAACGCGCAACACGCCTTCGGCGCCGGAGCTCACACCGAACCCAATGCTTCCGAGCAACTGCATGCACTGCGGCTCTGGCACTCGTTCGCCGAGAAGCTGCTCAACGCGCGACATGCGAAGCCGAAGTGACCGCGACGTTCCGGCAGGAGCACCGATCGCGACCGGTGCTCCATCCACATGGCCGCCCGCGATGGAGATGATGAGGGCCGCGGCGTATCGCGCGAGGTCGCCCGCAGCGTGGGAATCGATGGTGCGCTCAAACCGGTAACTTGCGTCGGTTGACACGCCGAGCGCACGGCGAGTCGCGCGAACAGCGCGCGGATCGAACACTGCAACTTCGAGCAGAATGTTTCTGGTTTCGTCGCTGACCGCGCTGCCGCTACCACCGATGATACCCGCGATCGCCTGTGCGTTTTGCGCATCGGCAATCACCGTCATCGATGCATCGAGTTTGCGCGAGACACCGTCGAGCGTCGTGACCCGCTCATCAGCGCGAGCACGCCGTATGCGGACCTCCGCACCTTCCATCCGATCGAGATCGAATGCATGCATCGGTTGTCCGAAGCCGTGCAATATGTAATTCGTCGCGTCAACAACATTATTGATCGGGCGGAGCCCGATGCTCAGCAGTCTGTTTACAAGCCACTCGGGGCTCGGCTTGATACGTACGCCGCGAATGACCGTCGCGGTGTAAAGCGGGGCCGATTGCGCGTCCTCGACTACAACACGGACCCCGCCCGTCGTTGCGTCGCTGGCATGGTGCTCAAACGCAGGACACTCCGACATGTCCGGATGTTCTGGCATGTGAAGGTCATTGCCAGTGTACGCGGAAATCTCGCGAGCCACGCCTTCGTGGGACAGAAGATCCGGACGGTTTGGCAGGACATCGATTACGAGCCGTGTATCACCAGCCGGATAGGCGGACAGAAACGGAGTGCCGGGTGATGCGTCCGTGTGCAGCGTAAGGATCCCGTCGTGTTCAACGCCGAGGCCCAGTTCGCGTGCAGAGCAAAGCATGCCGTTGGACGTCTCGCCGCGAATCTTGCGTCGCTCGAGCTTCAATCCACCTGGAAGTGTGGACCCCGCCGGGGCGAACGGATATTTGGCGCCCGCCTGAACGTTGGGCGCACCGCAGACAACGTCGAGCAACTCACCCGACCCCGCATCGACCTTTGTCACCCAAAGGTGATCCGAATTGGGATGCGGCTTCGCATCAACGACGAGCCCGACAACCACATCAGCGAGATCTGCTCGAAGAGAAATCAACTCTTCCACCGTCGCGGCGCGATTGGTGAGCATGTCACGGAGCTGCTGCGGCGTTAAATCGAAAGCAGTAAACTCTCGCAACCACTCGTACGATGCGTTCATCGCGCCACCTGTTCGAGGAAGCGAACATCGGAATCGTACAACATACGAATGTCATTGATGCCGTAGCGTTGCAACGCGATGCGCGCCGGCCCCATGCCGAAGGCCCAGCCGGTATAGTGCTCGCTATCGACGCCTGCTGCGTCGAGCACGTTGGGATGCACCATTCCGGATCCGAGTATCTCCATCCAGCCAGCGCCCTTGCACGCCGCGCAACCGACGCCGTTGCACAGTCTGCATTCAACGTCCATCTCGGCCGAAGGCTCCGTGAACGGGAAGTAGCTGGGCCGAAAGCGCGTGCGAGTGGAAGAGCCAAAAAAGCGTCGTGCGAAGAGCGTCAGTGTTGCCTTGAGATCAACGAAACTAATGCCCTCGTCCACAGACAAGCCTTCGATTTGCGTGAACATTGGCGCGTGGCTCGCATCGAACGGATCAAGGCGATAGGCGTTGCCTGGAATCACGACGCGTACAGGCGGCTGGCCTGTCTGCATTGTCCGAATCTGCACCGGTGACGTGTGCGTGCGGAGCACGACGTTATCGGCGAGGTACATGGTGTCGTGCAGATCCATCGCTGGGTGATCTGGCGGGAAGTTGAGCGCGGTGAAGTTATACCACTCGGTCTCTGCCTCTGGACCAGTGGCCACCGAGAATCCAATGCGTCGAAAGATGTCGATGATCTCTTCAACGACCAGCGTAACGGGATGCTCGGCACCAACGAACTGGCGTCGTGCTGGCATCGTGAGATCGAACTCGGGCGCGGCCGAGCGGGCAGTGGATTCGAGCGCGACGCGTCGTGCATCGAGTCGGGACTCTAGATCGGTCTTGAGATCGTTAAAGGCGCGGCCGGCAACACCGCGCTCCGCGTTCTCGAACGACGGAACCTGGCGCTGGAGGGCGAGGATTCGGCCGCCAGTGCGACCGAGAAATTCCGCACGCGCGCGCTCGAGTGCGTCGGCGGAGTCCGCGGAGTCAAAAGCGGCCGAGGCGGCACGCTGGAGTTCGGCGGCCGCTGACCTGAAGTCGTTTAGCGTGGATTCTGACACGATTGCGATTTAGAGGCTTGCAAATAAGAAGGGCGGACCCGAAAAGTATCGAGGCCGCCCCACGAGCGCATCATCCGGCATGACTGCCGGTGGATGAACCGAAGGTTACGCGGCGACCGTCAGCGCCTTGCGCGCTGTTTCCGCGAGCGTTCCAAAAGCGGCAGCGTCGCGTACGGCGATATCAGCGAGCACCTTGCGGTCGATCTCAATGCCGGCTCTGGAGAGTCCGTTGATAAACGTGCTGTAAGTCATGTCGTGGATATGCGCGGCTGCGTTGATGCGAATGATCCACAGCTTACGGAACTCGCGCTTCTTGTTCTTGCGGTCGCGATAGGCGTAGGCCCAGCCACGCTCGACGTTTTCCTTGGCGGATTTCCAGAGCTTGCTGCGCGCACCGAAAGCGCCGCGCGCGGCCTTCATTATCTGTTTTTTGCGCTTCAGGCGCGCAACGTTGGAACGTACCCGTGGCATGGGTTTGGTCTCCTCTATAGGGTGTAGCGAGAGGCGCGGCGGAGCCGCGCATTACGATAATCGGGGGGCGCGGTGAACCCGCGCCATACTACGCGACCAGCAGTCGCTTTATTCGCTTCTCGTCGCCCGATGTGGCGATCAGACCGGGACGGCGGAGATTGCGCTTCCGCTTGGACGACTTCTTGGTCAGGATGTGGCTGGTGTTGGCCTTGTTTCGCCGAACCTTGCCGGTGCCTGTAATCGAAAATCGCTTCTTCGCACCTTTGTGCGTCTTCATCTTTGGCATGCTAATCCCTCACTTGGGAGCCAGAATCATCGTCATGGATTTTCCCTCGAACTTTGGATCTGCTTCGATCTTGCTCACGTCGGTTAGCTCCTGCGCGACGCGAATCACGACCTTTCTTCCCAGCTCCGGATGGGTGATCTGACGCCCACGGAACATCAACGTGACTTTCACCTTGTTCCCATCATCCAAAAATTCGCGCGCGTGTCGGACCTTCGTCTTGAAGTCATGTTCTTCGATGCCTGGCCGGAATTTGACTTCCTTGAGTTCGATCACATGCTGCTTTTTCTTTGCCTGGCGAGCCATCTTGGCCTGCTCGAACTTGTACTTCCCGAAGTCCATGATCCGGACCACGGGCGGGCGGGCGAGCGGAGCGACTTCAACGAGATCGAGACCGAGCTCCTGAGCTCGGCTCAACGCCGTGTCGACATCCATGATTCCAAGCTGGGCGCCGTCGTCGCCAATAACGCGAAGAGGCGAAAAACGGATCTGACGATTTACGCGCGGACCTTTGACGTCTGGGGGGATGAGCAAAACCTCGGATAGAGAGAAAACAAAAAACGCGGGCCTCCCACGTAGGAGTCCGCGTCAAACGCGCCGTGGCGGTCACGGCGTGAGTGATTCAGGACGCCTACAGCACCTGAGATTGCCAGGGCCGGAGGGTGGGTCGCCGACGAGGCAACCACTTTCCGCATTAAACTAAGCCCGGAAAGTTACCCTGGATCTCGCCCTTGCGCAAGCTATAGGCCTTACCATCGGATTGAACGCGACCCCACGGGATAGTGGCGTCGTGTTCGAAGATCGCGGTCCAGTCTTCCTGAACCATCCTGGCCAACAGTCCGCGCTTGGACTCAAGCGTGACCAGCGGCTCCACGTCATACCCCATTATCCAGGGGAGCGGCAGGTGGGCATGCGTCGGGATTACGTCGGCCAGGAAGATGGCCGTTTCCCCACCCGAGCGGATGACCACGCTCTGGTGATAGGGTGTGTGGCCGGGCGTCAGGATCACACCGATTCCCTCAGCTATCTCCGTTTCGCCTTCGAGCAGCTCGAGCTGACCGGAGAGCATGGTTGGAACATAGTTGTGGTCGAAGTAGCTGCCCGCGGTGCGTTCATTGGTGTGAGTCGCGTACTCGTACTCGCCGCGTTGCACGAAGTACCGCGCTCGCGGGAAAGTGGGTCTCACCTCGCCGGCTTCGTCCTTGAAGGTGTTCCCGCCAGCATGGTCGAAATGCAAATGCGTGCTTATCAACAGATCTACCCGGTCCGGTGTCACGCCAACTTGTGCGAGGCCGTCCTCGAGGGCCGTTCGGCCATTAGCGCCAACATTTTCGACGCCATAGATCTCGTGAAACTTGGAGTTCTCCTTGTTCCCCGCACCGCTGTCGATGAGAACGAGGCCACTCGGGTGCTCGATCAGGAGACAGCGCATGCCGAGCTGGATGCGGTTGCGCTCGTCGGCGGGTATGCGCCTTTCCCATAGTGGTTTGGGAACCACCCCGAACATCGCGCCGCCGTCGAGCTTCTGGCCACCGGCCTGAATCGCGTGGACCTGAAGAGCGCCGATGCGTCGCGATTGCACGAGCGGCGCTGGGAACGTCACGAGACCCCCACTGTGTCGCGCGACTTCAACTGATCGCGCTCATGCTGTTCTGTCGTCAAGCGTACCTCCTGGCATCGCACTTGGTCTCTGGGTCTTGCGCCGCGCCCGCGCAGCGTGGCTCGTCGCCAGCTCGATGTCGGCCCAAGTCGTGAATCCGCGATCCGCTGCATCGTCAATCATTCGAAGCAGACAGTGTGCCGTAATGATCGCATCGCCAGCAGCACTGTGCCGCGTTCCGCGTTTGAGCGGGTATCGCGACGGGACATCGAGAACTCCGTAGTGGTGGGCGACATGATCCAGCGTCTTGCGCGCCAGATGCGGAAGCAACGTGCGGGCGAGGCGAACCGTGCAGAGTCGGAGTGCGGTCGGCCGCTTCCCTACGGCCCGTTCCAGTTCCGCGCTCACAAAGCCCCAGTCGAATGAGGCGTTGTGCGCGACGAAGATATTGCCGGCGAGCGCCATGACCAGGTCGGGTACTATCTCCTCGAACCGCGGAGCCTGCGCAACCATGGATCGATCGATCCCGGTCAGCTGCGTGATGAACGGCGGAATATCCCGGTCCGGATTCACGAGGCGCTCAAAAATGTCCGTGACATGCCCTTCGGTCACTACCACTACAGCGATCTCCGTGATTCGGTGACCATACGCAGGGCTTCCTCCGGTGGTCTCGACGTCTACAACGGCGTACGACAGTCGGCTCAAGTCCATACTACTTCCGATCGTGCGCGGCACGGCCTCCGGTTTCACCAGATGTCGTCCCGTTCGATTGGGCACGACATGCAGCGCGGGCCGCCGCCGCCGCGAACCAGCTCACTTCCCTCGATGGTAAGCACCACACGCTCTTCGTCGTCGACGCGTTCCTGGCCTTCGAGGAAATCAGTGGATGCGACGATGCGATAACCGGCATCCTGCATCTGGCGGAGTGTCTCCTGATTGCGTGCGTAGCTGATTGCGAGTCCGGGACGAATCGCGAAAAAATTGCATCCAGATGCCCACTGCTCGCGCTCCTGCATGATGCGGTTCTTCCCGCCACAAATGATCGGGTCGATGCGCATGCCGCATTGCTCCAGCGCGACAAAAACGTTCGGCATCTCGCGCATCGTCGAGTCGCCCTTGCTCCAGTGCAGGATCGACAGCCGCTCGGGACCGATAAAGTGCGGCGCGTGAATGACGCATTGCTCCCGATCGATCTGCGTGAAGATCATATCCAGGTGAATCGCGGTGTTCTCCTTGGGCATGACTACGACGATGATATTGCTGATCGAGGTATTCTTGAACACGAGCGACACGAGTTCATCTATCGCGGCCGGACTTGATCGTTCGCTGAAACCGATCATCAGTAGATCTGGTCGCAGCGGGTGCACATCACCGCCTTCGAGCGTGTAGTTCACGCGGCGCTCGACCGATCCATCGTACAGTATTCCCGAGTTGGCGAGCGCGGGATGGTGCGCGAAGAGTGTCTTCATGATCAGCTCTTCGGTCCAGCGCGTGCCGTAACGCATCGATCCGATCATCACGTGTGTGCCGAGCCCCATCGCGGTGTCGCGCGTGAAGAACAGGTTCGGAACGGGTGGCAACGCAAATCCGGTCTCGTTGAGCGTCCGCGCAAGCGGGCCCGGCGTCTCTTCGCGGCCTTCGATGAGGACGCGCACGACGTCCTCTGGCGGGAGATCGTTCAGGTCCCTGGCGATCGGCGCGGACTGGAGCATGTCCATCGCCTCGCGGATGATGAGATGGCGGGCTTCGACTGTGGCAACTGTCTCCGCCAGGAGGTCGCGAACGTAGTAAACGTTGGCGAAGCGCTCGAGGACAGCTACCAGACGCCGGTGCTCTGCCTGGGCCGTGTCCACGTCTATTATGTCGTCGTACAGGTAGTCTTCACGGGTGTCCGGCGTGACCGCCAGCAGCTCCGGTCCCGGCTCGTGGACGAGCACCGAGCGGAGCCGTCCGATCTCAGAATTGATGTTGACTGGCATCTGTTCGTAAGATAGCCGACCGGTCAACTTGCGGCCGTGACCCTAGGCGCCGTAACTTTGTGAAGAAATTCACAAGCCCTCCTTTCCCCATTGAAACGAGTACCCGACTCCACAGTTCGCCGTCTTTCCCTCTACCTCGGCTTTCTCGAGGAGCTTGAGGGCAGCGGCGATGCCACGGTTTCCAGCGACGTTCTGGCCAGGCTGGGGGGGACAACGTCCGCCCAGGTCCGAAAGGACCTCTCCATCTTCGGGTCGTTCGGCAAGCGCGGCCTTGGCTACTTCGTCCCGGAACTGACGGGGAAACTGCGCGACATTCTGGGACTCGGCCGCGATTGGCATGTCTGTATCGTGGGCGCCGGAAAGATCGGACTAGCTCTGGCTCAGTATCCCGGATTCCGCGAGAAGGGTTTTCACGTCTCGGCTCTCTACGACACATCACCCGCGAAAATCGGTAGCCGCCTCGATTCCATCCCCGTACGCGATGTTGCACGCCTCGCGCTGGACGCGGAGCGCGAGCACTTTGACATCGGCGTGATAGCGGTCCCCGCCGGCGGAGCACAATGGGTTGCCGATACGATGGTTGCAGCCGGCATCAAAGCGATCATGAATTTCGCGCCGTTGCAGATCGTCGTGCCGCCGGATGTTGTAACACGTACGGTGAACATGGGCCTCGAATTCGAGGCCCTATCCTTCGCCTTGGCGAATCTCTCGAAATAGTTCCAGAAACTGAAGCGGTGCAAGCCGTTCAGGGCGCTCGGTTGTTGGAATGCCGAGTCTTGCGAGGGCATCTGCACTTCGCATTGGCGTGGCCGGTGTCGTGAGCGGTGTCGTGCCCTGAAGGCTCCGAAGAATGGTTCCGATCTGTTTCCGACGCTGGCTGAACAGACTCTGCACAAATGAGCGGAACCGCTGTTGCTCGCCTTCCCGCAGCACTGGTTCGGCGAGCGGCGTGACCCGTATGACCGACGAGTCGACTTTGGGTGGAGGCTGGAATGCTCCTGCCGGAATATCGAATACGCGTTCCACCGTGGCGAGAATCTGAAGATTCACGGACAGCGCGCCATAGCTTCTGTTCCCGGGTGGCGCCATAGCCCTTGCAGCAACCTCTTTCTGCACGAGAAATACGGCGCGACGCGGAAGTGCATGCGCGAGCGCATGAAACAGTATTGGCGTCGTGATGTAGTACGGCACATTCCCAATGAGGAGATATCCCGGACCACCAAGTTCTCCGGGATCAGTCTTGAGAAAGTCGGCCTCGACAACGGTGACGGTAGGCGCGAGTGCGAATCGCACGCGAAGCAACCCCGCCAGCGCGCGGTCAATTTCAACGGCCACGACCTTCCCAGCGCGCAGCGCGAGGATGTCGGTGAGCGCTCCTCTCCCCGGTCCGATCTCGAGCACCGTATCGGTTTCCGTGGGACCCAGTGTGTCAACTATTCGCTCGAGTGCACGCTGATCCGTGAGAAAGTGCTGCCCCAGCCTCTTGAGTGTCGGTGGAAATCCGCCACGACTTCGCGGGCTCAACTCCGTATGACGACGAGCGTCAGATCGTCGCGAGGTGGAATGTCGCCGGTATACGCGCGGAGCGTTTCAAAGACGCGCTCGACAATCGACTGCGGCGAATCGGAGCAGTGCTCCTTGATAGCGTCCAGGACACGCTGTTCGCCCATTGGCTGGCCGGCTTCGTTGAGCGCGTCCGTGATTCCATCCGTGAAAAGTGCCAGCAAATCGACACCTGCCGCCCACTTCACCGTTCGCGATCTGGGCGCATCATCCGTCATGCCGAGTGGCGGGTCGAGCGCACCGAGCCGCTCGGGCTCCGCACCCGGGCGACAGCAGAAGACGTGCGGGTGACCCGCGTTAGCATATTGCAGAGTGCCACTCTGTCGATCGAGCACACCGTAAAAGAGCGTTATGAACATCTCGGTGTTCGAGAGTTCCTCACTCAGCGAATACATGAGTGCGTGCAGCATCGCGCCGGGATCAAGAGTGCTCTGCGCGTGAATCGCCGCGGCGCTCATCGCAAGCGCCATTATCAGTGCCGCGCGGTACCCGTGGCTTGAAACATCACCGATCATGACGCCGGTGGCATACGGCGTCAGTCTGAACAGGTGGTAGAAGTCTCCGCCAACGCTTTCGGCCGGCACCACGCGGGCGGCCGCCTGTGCTTGCGGCGCGACGACATCAACGTTCGGAAGCAGCTTCATCTGGAGATCGTGCGCGAGCCTGACTTCCTGCAGCAGCCGTTGCTGTTCGAGGGATTCGCGGACGAGTCGCGCGTTCTGAATCGCGCTGCCGATTTGCGTCGCGATCGCAACGATCAGCTTGACGTCACCGGCGCTGAATGCGGCGCTGCTCGTTCTATTCGTCAGACTGACCGCGCCGAGGAGTTCGGGGTGACCTGCTTCCCCGGTCCACATGATTGGCACCGCCAGCAATGCACCAGCGCGAAAACCGTCATCGACGATGTTGTCTTTTGGTTCGATGACTATCGCGTGACGGCCTCTGAAAGAACGTGCGGCGAGGTTCAGCGGATCTGAGAGAAGCACACTCGCGACCGGTCCTGTTGCGCCGACGGTCGCAATTGGATCGAGCATATCGCTACCGGCTTCGCACACGAAGATAACGCCACGCCGCGCGCCAACGGTCTCGGACACTTCCCGGAGTATGGTTTCCGCCGCACGCTCGAGCGACACTGTTCGACCGAGTATCTCGCTTATGGTGTAAAGGAGATTGATCTCCTCGTAGCGTTCGGCCAGTTCGCGCGCGGCATTCTCGATTTCGCGTTCGAGATCGCGCTGCATCAGCGGTTCAGCGTCAGACGTACGACGTGCTGAGACCCGTTGAATTGCTCCACTTGATCCATGAGGTGTCGCATGAGGAAAATTCCCCTGCCCTCCTCGCGGTGGAGATATTCGGGAGTCGTCGGGTCGTGCTTGATGTCGCTCATCTCAAACCCGCTTCCCTCGTCTACCACGTCAAGGACGACGGCCGTGTCAGAAACGGTGACTCGAAGCCGCACGTGCTTGCGCGGATCTTCGTGGTTTCCGCGAATGATGGCGTTTGAGAGGGCCTCGCTCAATGCGACTGGAATATTGAGCGAGCATTGCCGCCGTGAGAGATGCAGTGTGCGGCAATGCTCCGTAACCAGGGCGACAATCGGTTCGATCTGCGTGACGTCGCTGGGTATCTCGACGTCGAGCGCAACGTACGACGAGGTCACGTCGCCGAAATTCTCGCCGTTGGGTACTCGAGACAAGCCAGCCGGCTTGACGTCAGCGGGCCGGTCATGCCGAGCGTGTGGTGCATCAGAAGCCTTCGAGTGCGCGCTCCCTTGTCTCTGAAATCTGGAAGAGCGTATCCAGCTTTGTGAGTTCGAACAGTGTCTGAAGATCGTCGTTCAGGTTTGCAAGGCGCAGTTCGCCGCCGTGCTCGCGGATCTTCTTGCTGAGCGAAACGAGAACGCCCAGGCCGGAACTGTCGATGTACCCAGTCTGAGAGAAATCGATGAGGAACTTGCGCTCTCCCTTTTCGAGTTCGTCCAGAACTTTCTGTTTCAATTCCTGACGATTTCCGACGATCAACTGACCCTCGACATCAACGACAACCACTTCCCCAATCTTCTTAAGCGTGAAGCTCATCAATTCTCCGTTTGTAAAGCCGTGATCGCCGTAACATTGATTATATCGTCAACCGTTGCTCCGCGCGACAGATCGGCGACCGGTCGTGCCAGTCCCTGGAGGATCGGACCGAGAGCGGCCGCGCCAGCCAGTCGCTGGACCAGCTTGTAGGCGATGTTACCCGCGTCGAGTGAGGGAAAAACGAGAACGTTCGCTCTTCCGCCGCATGGAGAGCCGGCCGCCTTTAGCAACGCGACAGCGGGCACCAATGCCGCGTCTCCCTGCAATTCTCCGTCCACGACGAGTGTGGGTGCACGTTCTCGGACCAGCGCGAGCGCATCCCGAACGAGGTCGATCGACGGGCCGGAAGCGCTTCCCGCCGTGCTGAAGGAGAGGAAGGCAACTATCGGCTCGTCGCCCACTATCCGGCGCCGGTCGCGCGCCGCTGACAGGGCGATATCCGCGAGCTGGGACGCCGTTGGATACGGTACTACTGCACAATCGGTAAATGTCAGCACCTGCGACGCAGCCTGCCATTTTCTGGCTCCTACCATGTAGAACGCGCTCGAGACCGTCAGCATGTCGGGGGCGAGACCGATGCGCTTTATAGCCGCGCGTAGCACGTCGCGTGTCGTGGTTGCGGCGCCGGCGACCATGCCGTGCGCAACGCCTGCTGCCACCATGTCGGCGGCGACCGCGAGCGCTTCAGGGCCGGCGTCGACCAGAATCGGGTCGCATATACCGAGCGAGTCGAGCCGTTCGGTGGCCCGCAGCACGCGCGCGTCCCCGCTTTCCGGAAAGACTATTCGGCGCTTGCCCAGCCGAGCACGCTCCTGGATGCCGTCGATGAAAGTACTGGCGTTCGTTTTCTTCACGTTGTTGCTACTTGGCAAACTTCGCGCACAGTGCCGCTGCAACCACCGGATGTACCAATCCAGTCAGGTCGCCGCCGTACCGGGCCACCTCACGTACGATGGTCGAGCTGATGTAGGTCGTTTCGACGGAGGGGACCATGAAGACCGTTTCAATGCCCGGCCCAAGGTGCCGGTTCATGAGAGCCATCTGGAATTCGTACTCGAAATCACCTGCGGCGCGGAGTCCCCGGATAATGAGCGATGCGCCGATCGACCGCGCAAAATCCGCCAGAAGTCCGTCGAAGCACTGGATGCTAATCCCAGGTACGTCGCCCAGAGTGGTCTCAGCGAGCGCCATGCGCTCATCGATGGAGAAGAGCGGTTCCTTGCTCAGATTGGTCGTAATCGCCAGCACGATCTCATCGACGAAGGTCGTGCTCCGACGGACGAGTTCTTCGTGACCTCGGGTAATCGGGTCGAAGCTCCCCGCATAAACGGCGATTGTAGGCATCAGCGATAGAAAGTAATGCGGGAGTCGCCATACCGCCGCGTATCGCCGCCCGCGGGCATCACCTGCGACCTGGCATGCTCGATCCCAATAATCGTGGAAAACGACCTCGCGAGCCACAATTCCGCGAGTTTTGACGCGGCGATATCAGCGTATGGCGGGTCCGCGAAGACGACATCGTATGACCCTGCGTCGAGGGTTGCGGCGAATTCGAGCGCATCGGCGCGAGTCAGCGTCGCGCGGCCAGTTGCGCCGAGCACGTCGAGATTCGATCGGATCGCCGCCAGCGAGTTCCCGTCCGAATCCACGAAATCGGCCGATTCTGCGCCACGTGACAGGGCCTCGATCCCAAGTGCGCCGGACCCAGCGAACAGGTCAAGCACACGGGCACCAGGTAGCGCGAGTTGGACGATACTCATCCAGGCCTCGCGCACGCGGTCGAGAGTTGGACGCACCGTGCGTCCGCGAGGTGCGGCGATGATGCGACCACGCCATTCACCGCCGATCACTCTCATCGCACGACGATATCAGCGATCCGGGCCTGTATTCGGCTCACCCCCTGGTATTCGTCGCGCTCCAGCCGAAACGCGACATCCAGAACGGCGCCGGCACGGATTGAAGGCGCGAGTGGCGCCATTCCCCAGCCAATTGCGTCGATCTTCGTTCCGGTGGGGCCCACAAGGGTGAGTTTCAGGCCGTCGCGACCAATCACCTTGGGCGATGCTACAGCCGAAACGTTTCTCACCGCAAACACCGGCGACGGATTCCCCACGCCGAACGGCTCGAAGTGCCGCAGCATTACCTCGATTTCGAGCGCGCGGTCGTCGAGTTCGATCTCTGCATCGACGCGTAGTTCGGGCCGAAGGTCATCCGGAGAAAGTTGCTCGCGCGCGACGCTGTCAAATCGTGCCGCAAATGCGTCGATGTGGGACGCCGCGATCGTGACACCAGCGGCCGCGCGGTGGCCACCATAACGCAACAGTAGATCGGCGCACTCGCCGAGCGCTGAGTGGAGATCGAATCCACTAACCGAACGACCACTGCCCTTTCCGATGTCGCCATCGATGGCGATCAATATCGCGGGGCGGGAGAATTCCTCCACGATGCGTGACGCGACTATGCCAACGACTCCCGGGTGCCAACCCTGCTTCGCGAGTACGAGTCCGACTGCACCATCCTTCACCATGGGCTCGGCCATCGCGCGCGCCTCATCGAGCGCCGTGCGATCCAGCGCCTGCCGACGAGTGTTGAGCTCCTCCAACTCGCGCGCGATGGCGTTCGCCTCATGGGCGGAGTCAGTTAGCAGTAACTCGACCCCGCGCAGCGCACTTCCAAGGCGCCCAGCTGCATTGAGTCGCGGCGCAAGCGTAAATCCAATGCGTCCTGCCGTGAGCGGTTTCCCATCCATTCCAGACGAACGAAGCAGTGCGCGCAGACCGAGATTCTCGGTTCCGGCGATCATCTTCATTCCGTAACGAACGAAGACACGATTCTCGCCACGTAGCGGCGCCACGTCGGCAACGGTGGCGAGCGCGACCAGATCGAGCATCTTCCATATGAACGCATCGCTCACTTCCAGTGCGCTAGCGAGTGCGAGCGACAGCTTGAACGCAACGCCGACAGCGGCGAGATCCTTGTCCGGGTAATCACAGTCCGGCCGACGCGGGTTGAGCAGTGCGAGTGAACTCGCGATCTCGCCGCGCGACAGATGGTGATCGCTCACGATCACATCAACGCCAGCCGCGGTGAGAGCAGCCACCGGTTCCAGCGCGCTGGTTCCGCAGTCGCAAGTAACGACGACACTCGCACCGATCTCGATTGCGCGTGCGACCCCGGCGGCGCCAAGATCGTAGCCGTCCGTCATACGGTTGGGAATGAACGGCACGACATTCCCGCCAAACCCGCGAATGGAGCGCACCAGCAAGGTGGTAGAACAAATTCCATCGACGTCGTAGTCACCGTGAACCATGATCAGTTCACCACCGCGAATCGCTCGAACAAGACGATCCACTGCGACGTCGAGACTCTTCATCGATATCGCATCGTGCAGTTGCTCAAGCCGTGGTCGTAGAAATCGCTTCGCCGAGTCGGCATCCTGATATCCGCGGTGTACCAACAGCCGCGCGACGGGCTCCGCAACCCCCAGCGCGGCGACCAGTTCCGCGACAATCGAGGCATCGATAACTGGCGCTGATGCCCAGCGAGCTTTTGCGCGTGTCACTCGCTGGGCGCCGGCTGTCGGCGCTTGAGGAACTTGAAGGACTTCCCAGCAGGTTGCCCCAGCAGTTCGATCTCTTTGTGCAAGCGCAACTTCTCCATGGTCAGCTCGTCCTGCTCCGGCGCCGACGCGAGGTTCATGATCCGGTCAATCTCCGCGAGCCGCGCATCAATATCGCGCATCGCGAACACCGCGATGGAAGCGGAAACGGACTTGTCTGGATAAATCTGTGCGTTGTCTTCTTCCAGCAGCGCGTTCAGCACAGGAATATCGTCCGGCTGCAACCGGTCGGCGAGTCGCTCGACCGTGTACTTATCTTCCAGGTCGAGCATCGCGTAAAAGATCGCACGGAGGTGCACGTCGCTGAAGCGCTCTGGGTCCACCTTCTCGGCGATTCCCGGTGCGCGTTGCGGGTCGCCGAGCATTGCGAGCACCAGCTCACGCTCCGCGGCGTGAGCACCGGGATCATAGTCTCGGCTGCGCTCGCCCTGTCTCGCGGGCGCAGGTGATTCGTAATCCGTAGGCGGCGGTGGGCCAGTTTCAAACCCATTCGGGCCAGCATCACCGGACGACTGCGACGCTGCTGGACGCGGCTCGCCCCGGGGCGTTGCATTCGCTTCACGGATCAATGCTTCCTTCGCGATGCCGGTCTTCTCGGCCGCACGCCCGATGTAGAGTTCGCGGAGCAGCGGGTCGCGCGTCGCGCGAATTGTCGGCAGCAGACGATCCAGCGCACGCCGCTTCTTTTGGAGCTCGGCGAACCATCCGCCGCGTTCCAGGATCTGGATCTTCCGCTCGAATACGTCTACGGACTGAGACACCTGCTGCTCCAGGGCGGCTGCGCCATTGGCTCGCACGAATGTGTCAGGATCCTCGCCGGTCGGCAGTGTAACAACGCGAACAGCGCACCCGTGGCGCAGGAGTTCATCACCCGCACGGAACGTCGCCTTGAGACCAGCCTGGTCACTGTCATAAAGCAGGTAGACGTTCTTCGTATAGCGAATGATCATCGCGGCCTGGGGTTCCGTCAGGGCGGTGCCGAGCGGCGCAACGACCGTATCGAGTCCCGCCACCATCAGGCGTATGGCATCCATGTATCCTTCCACGACGAACACACGGTCGGCCTTCCGAATTTCGTTCTTGCACCATCCGAGTGCGTAGAGCGTTTTCGACTTGCTGAAGACAGGTGTCTCCGGCGAGTTGAGATACTTTGGCTCAGCGTCGCCGAGTGCGCGCCCTCCGAAAGCGACGTGTCGACCCGATGCATCCATAATCGGGAATATCAATCGATTTCGGAATCGCGGGCGAGGCTCTGCATTCTCATCGCGACGCACGAGCAAGCCACCCTCGATGAGGCGGTCGATATCGAATCCCAGGGTGGCCATGTGATTGCGGAATGTGCCGATATCATCTGGTGCGAAACCCAATTCGAACCGGTCCGCGTCAGCGCGCAGAATCGCACGGCGCTCCAGATAAGTCCTGGCAACTGCGCCGCGCTCGGATTCCCAGAGCTCGCGCTGGAAGTAGTCGGCTGCGATAGCGTTCATTTCCCAGAACGGATCATGCGGATCCGGACCCGGGCGTTCCGGTCGTTGCTGTGGAACTTCGATGCCCACTGTTCCGGCCACCGAACGCAAAGAATCGGGGAAACTCATGCCGAGATGTTTCTGTAAAAACGAGAATACGTCACCCGATTCGCCGCACTTGAAGCAGTGGTACTGACCTCGCTTCGGAGAGACACTGAAATTCGGGTTCTTGCCCCCGTGAAACGGACAGGGGCCGCGAAAGTCGCCGCCCGCCCGCTTCAGCTTCACGTGCTCACCGATGATCTGAACAATATCAGCGGCTTCCCGTACGCGCTCGACGATGGGATCAGAGCTCACGAAAACTCCACGACCGTTACGCCAGCACCGCCCTCGTTCCATGCGCCGAGTCTGAAGTTCACAACGCGTGGTTCCTTCTGAAGCATTTCCGAAATCCGCTCACGCAGCGCGCCAGTCCCCTTGCCATGGATAATGCGGAGCGCCTTCATATCGGCGCGAACCGCGTTGTCCACGGCATGCATGACAATGCCGTCCACTTCACCCACGCGCAATCCGCGCAGGTCGATCTCGTTCGGCACGTTCACATCCGGAACGTCGCCGCGGATCGATACCGTCGCCTGGCGTTCTGGTCGCGCGACGCGTTCGAGATCAGTGAGAGGAAGCGAAAGTTTGAGCGTGCCAACGGCAACAATTGCATTGTCGTCACGCATCTCGAGCAACTGCCCAGTACGGCCACCAAGACTGGCAACCGACACATGATCGCCGACTCCGGGTGGAGTCGCTCCGGCACGATCGGCGCGACCGTGCGATGCTGTCTGTTCACGAGCAGCGAGTCGATCGAGCTGCGCAGTTTGTTCTTTCGCCAGATCCTCGACGTGTCGGCGCGCCTCGCGTGCGGTCTCGTCCACGTTCGCCGAGCTCTTGAGTGACCGGATCGTATTCTCGATGTCGCGTCTGGCGGAGAGAAGATACCGACGCGACTCCTCTCGCGCACGGCGCTCCGATTCACGCTCGCGTTTCCCTGCGTTCTCCTCGCGCTCGGCAACGCGGTGAGCGCGAGAACGCGCATCATCCATGATGACCGCAGCTTCGCGTTCCCGTTCCGTGAGCGAAGATTCACGCGCTTCAAGATTGGCGAGCAACACGTTGACGTCGCGCTCGCCAACCGGAAGCCGCGCGTCGGCGCGGTCCAGGACCTCCGCGGGCACGCCGAGCCGGCGAGCGATGCTGAGTCCGTATGACTGACCCGGAATTCCCTTGATCAGGTGATACGTTGGAGCCAGTTCGACAGCATCGAACTGCAGCGATCCATTCACGACGCCGGGATCCTCGACAGCGAGTTGCTTTAGAGCGCCGAGATGGGTGGTCGCGATCGTACGAGTGTTGCGTGCAGTCAGCGATTCGAGCACCGCTCCGCCGAGCGCCGCTCCTTCGACAGGATCAGTGCCCGAACCCAACTCGTCAATTATGACGAGAGAGCGCTCGTTGGCACCGGCAAGTATTTCGCGCAGGTTCTTTACGTGCGCTGAAAACGTCGAGAGGCTCGCCGCGATTGACTGTTCGTCTCCGATGTCCGCGTAGATCTCGTCGAACACAGGAATCCCACTTCCTTCGCCCACAGTCGGCGGGATGCCGGCCTGAACGCAGAGCGAAAGCAGCGCGATCGCCTTGATCAGAACGGTTTTCCCGCCCGTATTCGGGCCGGATATCAGGAAAGTACGTTCGGACGGGTCGAGTGACAGATCGAACGGGACAACTCGCGCGCCCTGCGCAAGCAGCAACGGGTGGCGACCGGCCACAATGTCGAGTCGTTCGAACGGCTTACGGAGTTCGACCGGTGCCGCGCCGAACTCGAGCGCCAGCCTGCCCCGAGCATAGAGCGAGTCCAGTTCCCCAAGTGCGTCCAGCGCGTTCGCGAGTCGCTGATGTCTCGGCCGAAGACTGCCGGCCAGTTCGAACAGTATGCGCTCAATTTCCGCAATCTCGTCCGCCGCCAGTTCGCGCATTCTGTTGCCGGCTTCAATCGCCGCCGGTGGTTCCACAAACAACGTGCTTCCTGTTGATGACGCATCGTGGACGATTCCGCCGAGCGCAGCACGACCTTCGCGGCGCACCGGGACGACGTGTCTGCCGTTGCGGATCGTCACCGACATGTCAGGCACCTGCACGGACGGATCAAGACGCGACACGAGACGTTCGAGCAGCGACACGAGGTTGGATTCTGCACTCCGAAGCTCCCGACGTACGGAGCGGAGTTTAGGTGATGCAGAGTCGCGCACCTCGCCATCGTCATCAAGCACGCGATCGATCTCGGCTTCTGCCGCAGTGTCACGAAGTAGCTGCGATATGATCGGCTCAAGCACCGCACGTGCCGCGACTGGGAGACGCGGATCCGCAAGCGATTCGAGAGTCATGCGAGAACTGCGCAGGAGTGCGCGCAGCAGCGTGAAATCACCCGTTCCGAGACTGGAGTTTTCGACTCTCAAACGTGAAAGCGCATTTCGCGCGTAGGGTATCGCGTATGGTGCCCAGCGTGCCTCGCTGGCGATCAGGGAGCGTACGGCGAAGACGCGCGCCTGCTCACGCTCGATCCAGACCGTGTCCGTGGTAGGGCGCAGCGCGCGGACGCGCGCTATCCCCTCGTCGGACGTTGCGCGTTCGGCGACAACGTCCAGCACTCGGTTGAATTCGAGAACCGCGAGGGCGTGAGTGTTCATGGGGCTACCCAATTATATCAGATGCTGCGAAAAGACACCGAAGAACGTTTGGCCGCATCCTCGTCATCCACGCGAAAGCGGGGACCCATGTTATCGGTCTTCGGGAGTGGTGGCGTTATCGGAACGGGTCGGCAGCAAATGGGTTCCCGCCTTCGCGGGAATGACGGAGGGGGGCGTGCCGGGAATTCCTGACTCAATCGCTGCACTTACCGCCGTGGCGCAAGCATGACGGGCTGAGCCGAGAATACGTTCGCGTCCAATCCCCCTACGCTTTTGCGGCTAACTCTTCCTTCGCTATACGGCTGATCATTCCGCCGTCGGCCTTGCCCTTGAACTGGGGATTGACGCGACCCATGAGCGGGCCCATCGAGTTCGCACCGGCGGCGATCGCGGCGCGTACGGCGGCGCGGACTTCGTCCTCGCTGGCCTGTGCTGGAAGATACTTCTCCAGCGCCGCTACTTCTGCGCGCTCCTTGTCTGCGAGGTCGAGACGGTTTCCCTTCTCGTACATCTCAACAGACTCGCGGCGGCGCTTGATACCGCGGCGCAGCACGTCGAGGACTTCGTCGTCAGATGGATCGCGTTGGAGTTCGATCCGCTTGTTCTTGACGTCCGACAGTATGGTTCCCAACAACAAAACGCCGGCCTTGTCCTGCGCCTTTCGCGCCGAATTCAGGTCGGCCTGCAACTTGTCGCCGAGAGACGACATTACATCGGGCGGTGACGGCGATTCTTGCGCGTCGCGGCGTTCATCTTCCGCTTGCGTCGCTCGCTCGGCTTCTCGTAATGCCGATGCTTGCGCAGATCCGCAAGGATGCCCGCTTTCTCGACCTTCTTCTTGAAGCGCTTGAGCGCACGCTCAAAGTTCTCGTCTTCCTGAATGATGACTTCTGACAAACCCGATTGCCCCCTGACCTGTGAATTTTCCAGCGGTTGATGTGCAGCCTTTAATAATAAACTCAGCCCGGCGGCCACGCCATTGCCCGGCCGCCCAGGAGGTGGGCATGGAGGTGCCCCACCGTCTGACCCCCATCCGGGCCGGTATTCAGCACGACGCGGTAGCCTTTCGTCAGTCCCTCCTGCCGGGCCACGTCAGCAGCAAGAGCCAGAACCTCGCCAAGGATGGCTTTGTCCGGCGAATCGGCCAGCGAGGCGATATGTCGCCTCGGGATCACAAGGATATGAACCGGAGCCTTGGGGTCCAGATCCCGGAAGGCAATGGCGGAGTCGGTGGACGCCACCATCGCTGCAGGCACCTCGCCCCTTGCGATACGGCAGAATATGCAGTCTACGGACTCGTCAGGCATCCAGTTTGGTCTCCAATTGGTTGATACGGCCCACGCCTGTCAGTTCCGTGCCGTATCCATGATTCCGGTACACCCTCCCACGTCATTCCGGCACGCCATCCCACGTAATTCCGGCACGCCGTCCCACGTAATTCCGG
>JBDTAB010000088.1:0-7739 GCA_039924865.1 Gemmatimonadaceae bacterium
GTCCAGACACCCGGAACACCGCGCTTCGTCATTTCCACTACATCGTTCTCTGCCAGCAACCACCACTCACCAACGGTGATTGGATCCACGGCTTCGTTGTACGGGCCGGTGCCTGTGGATGAGTAGAGGTACGTCTGTGCTTCGTGCAGATCGTGCAGAACGGTGGGATGCCAGTCGAGCACTGCCTGAGTGGTGTGCTGCGTGAGTTTGAGGAACTGGCCCATGCCATCGCGATTGTTGTCGTGCTGCACGTACTTTCCCCAGTACATGAGCGGCAGTTTCTGACCGTCCTTGGGTAGCTTCTTGTTGAAGTAGTAGGTATCCACGGCCTTGTCGCGACCGTCGGGCTCGATCACTGGTGTGATGAGCGTGATGACGTTGTTGCGGATGTTCGTAATGAACGGCGATTGATCCACGGCGAGCCGGTATGCGAGCTCCATGAGCATTTCCGGGCCGCCGAACTCAGGCGAGTGGATTCCGCTTGTGATGTAGTAGATCGGCTTTGCCGTGTGAATCAGTTTCTGAGCTTCTTCCTGGCTGGTCTTGCGTGGATCGCCGAGTGAGGCGAGCATGCCGCGATATTTGTCGAGATTGTTGATCGTCGCTTCATCACCGATTGCGACGAGAATCATGTCGCGGCCTTCCTCGGTCTTGCCGGTGCGCCATACCTTGACGCGTGGTGACGCCTTGGCCAGCGCGTCGAAGTACTTGTAGATGTCCGCCGTGCGATCCAGATCGCCGGGCGAGCCGATGATGTGGCCGAGCACCTTGAGCGGGGTCGGCACAGTCGGCGACGCGGGGAGATAGTCGACGAGCTCTGTGCTGATGCGCGGATCTTCGAGATCCTTCTTGATCAGCGCGGTATACGCAGAGTCGATCGCCTGCTGCGCTCGTATCATGGATGGCGCGAGCAGAGTGGCCGCTGAGGCCAACGTGAGGATCAGGCGGGATTTCCGGACGGGCAGCAGGGGCATCGTAATTCTCTCGGCTGAGATCGAGGGGTGCAGTGAGGCACCGTGTTGACGGGTGTGTGATAAAATACGCGTGCTGGGGCGGCTGCGTTCGGGATCACCGGTGTCGGTGCTTCGGCTGAGCGGCGTGATACGGCATTTGGACGGATGATCGAGAGCTGCCGTTGTTCAGCAGCCGCACGTCGCGGCTATCTTGGCCTGACCTACTTGAGCCGCAGCTATTTGGAGACAGCCGGGTTCAGGCGTACCTGGAAGAGGCGCGGCCAGAGCTTGCCTGTAAGCAGGAGTTGGTTGCCGTCGGGTGCGACGGCGACGCCGTTCATTACCTCGGCGGTGGGCGGGCGATCGTGGTAGAGATCAGAAAAGTCGATGGCCTGGCGAACGTGACCTGTTTCGGGGTCGATCCGAAGCACCCAATTGGACTCGTAGACGTTGGCGAGAACTTCACCGTTGAAGTACTCGAGCTCGTTCAACTGGTACATCGGAGAACCCTGATAGCGCACGTGAATTACGCGCCGTGTCGTGAAGTCTGCAGGGGAGATCATGCGGAGCGAATCGGAGCCATCGCTCATGATCAGATTCGTGCCGTCGGTGGTGAGCCCCCAACCCTCGCCGCCATACTTGAACGAATCTCGTGGTGCGAGCGTGGCTGCATCGTAGGTGTACCCGACACCGGCCTTCCATGTGAGTTGGTACAGCCGGCCGTCAAGCAACGCGAGCCCTTCACCAAATCTGTCAGCCGGAAGCGGCCTCGATGCGAGCACTCGTCCAGAGCGGAGGTCGACACGACGCAAGTCGGAGTGTCCGTAGAGGCCCGTGCTCTCGTACAGTGCACTGCCGTCCGAGAGCAATCCCTGGGTGTATGCGTTGGAGTCGTGCGGAAAGCTGGCCGTTACCTCGTACGCAGCAACTTTCTGACTCCCAGCACCGTTGCACGCCGCGACTGCGAATATCGCGAAAAGTGATCGGGTCATCACACGCCGAATTGTCTGAGATGATGATCGATGTGTTTGTACATCAAGATCGCCCACTCATCTGGAGTCAGCTTGCCGAAGAATGGGTGCGGATATTTGCTGCAGCCCGCGCGGCCACCTTTGACGAATCGGTCGACCAGCACGCAAACGCGTTCGCGCTCCTCGATCAGGTCGCGTTCATCGTTGATGATCATGCCATCGGCTGTTGGGGAGTTGCGGCGCATTGGTGCATCATCGCCGAGCGCCATGGGTTTGATAATGCGTCCCAATAGCTTCCCCATCATCTTCTGTGGGAAATGAACGTCGCCGACGGCCATCTCCATGCCGGTTGCACAGTGGGCCATCGCCTGGCCTGCGTTCATCTTGCCCCACAACGGGGTCGTTTCCTCTCGCAGGAAAAGCGTTCGCCGCTTTACTTCTTCTCCCGTCGCAGCGTCAAGAAGATTCTTCATCCGTCATGTCCTCAGTGATTTAAGCCGTAGCAATGTAGCGCACGCCGGTTGTCCAGCGCGGTCATAATGTACGGCCGTTGTTACAGGTACGTTGAGTACTCTGGGAATACTATGGGAGTACTCCGGACTGAAGGCGATCGGCCCGTATCATGGGCGCAGCCAGTGTTGCAGAGGCCGTTAAATCCAGCGTCGCACATGCGAGACATACGCGGGATATGCATCGGGAAATGCGGCGGTAAGATATCGCTCTTCACGCCCGATCACGGCGCGGTCAATCACGAGTATCAACAGCGGAAGCACGATGCATGGCCACCAGGTATTGAGGATCAACGCGGCGCAAATGTAGAGTGCCACGAGACTTACGTACATGGGATTCCGCGTCAGGCGATACACGCCTGTCGTTACCAGGGCTGATGCCGGATGATTGGGTATCAGAGTTGTCCGCGCTTTCCGGAATTCCGTGAACGCGCTCGCGAAGAAGCCGAGATACAGTGCGCCGAACAGTGCGGCACTGATCAGGCGTGGTGTTTCGTTGGCGGAAGTGATCGCTAGTGGGTGCCAACGCTGGAGCAACAGACCGATAATGAATGCAGCAGCATAGAGGAACGGAGGCGGCACGTGCACGCCCGCGTTTTTTGGAGGAGTAGCGGTCATTGTTGGTCCGTAGAGGGATTCTCTCAACACACCCACGCCGGCCCTCAGTCCCGTCAGAGGGCTGGAACTGGCAAGCTTGAAGCTAGTCTCCAATTAGTTATCAATGATTGCCCCAGTATTATGGTATATACTGGTGCAGCGTCGATTTCGGACGGCGTTGGCTGTGAGGCCCACTGGTCCGACATGGCCAAGCCGCAGCGAATGCCGGCTGCTACTCGACCGCTGTCAGTGCCTCGTCGAGGCGGGTGAGGAGCTGCTCGGCGGCGTCGTCGTCGAAGCTCATCGGCGGTCGGATTTTCAGCACGTTGCTGTCGGGTCCTTCGAGGCCGAGCAGCACGCGGTTTTCCCGGAGGAGGTTGTTGATCCTGGCGGCTTCGTTCGTTGCCGGATAGCGATGGTTGCGGTCGCGTACCAGTTCCACACCCAGAAACAGGCCATAGCCACGGACGTCGCCGATTATTTCGTGGCGCTGGCTGAGCGCCTTCAGGCCGGTCAACAGCGTGTCACCGGTTACGCGCGCGCGCGCTGGCAGGTCTTCGTCACGCAGCACGTCGAGCACGGCGGCCCCCGCAACGCAGGCCGCGCTGGATCCTCCGAACGTCGAGAAGAACTCCGGGCCGCGTGCAAATGATTCCGCGATATCATCCGTCATGGCGACTGCGGCGAGCGGAAATCCGTTGCCGATCGGCTTGCCCCAGACAGCCACGTCGGGTGCGGCGTCCTGTTGTTCGAATCCCCAGAACCACTGCCCAAGGCGACCGAGCCCCGTCTGCACGTCGTCCGCGATGCAGATGCCGCCAGCTGCGCGCACCATCGCATATACCGAATTCAGATAGCCGGGTGGCAACACGATCTGGCCGCCGACACTAGGCACGCATTCGCATATGAAGCCAGCCAGTTGGCGACCGCTCTGGATTATGCCGTCGAGCACTGCGCGGAAGTCGGCGACGTACAGATCTGGCGCTGCTTCGCCACGATGGTTTCCGCGATACACATCCGGTTGGGATGTAACGTGAACCCAGTCTGGCGCTACGCCCGGGCCTCTTGGATGCATGAACTTGTACGGACTGATGTCCATCGCGCCGGTTGTGTTGCCATGATAGCCATGATCCATCACGATCATGTCGCGCGCTCCGGTTGCAGCGCGCGCGAGCCGAAGTGCCAACTCGTTAGCTTCGCTGCCCGAATTCAGGAATACGATCTTCGTTAGATGTGCAGGCAATCGCGCGAGCATGCGCTCTGCGTAGTCGACGTGAACGTCCTGCAAGTAGCGGGTATTTGTGTTGAGCAGTGACAGCTGGCGTGCGACCGCGTCAACCACATGTGGATGCGCGTGTCCCACGTGCGGCACGTTGTTGTAGACGTCGAGGTATTCGACGCCGTCCGCGTCGTAGAGAAAGTGTTTGCTGCCGCGCACGATGTGCAGTGGATTGTCGTACGACAGCGTCTGGTTGGAAGGTGTAACGAGATGCCGACGTGCGAGGAGGCTTGTCGACGCCGTTTGGCGCGATGGGGTGGCCGCATCACTGCACGCATCGCGTATCGTGTGCTCCAGCAAGTTGTCACCGATGACATCGAGATAGTCGAGCAGGCGCCATGCTGGGGCCTCGCTTATCGTGAGATATTTGTTATCCGGATTTTCACTGCGCTGGAGCGCGGCGTTCGTAACGGTTACCGCGAGCCGCACTTTCACGAGTGGCGCGAGGATTGCGATTTCCTCTTCTGTCAGTGGATACGCGTGGTGGTATGCTCTGGCAAGCGCTGCGCCACGTGTGAGCGGATCGCCTGGCCCCATCATGGCGTACGCCATCGCGACCGCGGGCTCGCAGACCCTCGGAGCACGGATCATGTCGCCGAAATCAATGATCCCGGTTGCGTGGTCGCCGCTGCTATCCTTCGCCACGAAGATGTTCATGTCGTTCGCGTCATTGTAGATCGCGCTACGTGGCAGCGCGTCCAGTGTCGGCTTCAATTCGTCTGTGAATCGTCTGAGGATTCGTTCGATGTGCGCACGACGAGCTGTGTCATCAATCGCGGCGGCGTGCTTCGCGATCCAGTCGGATTGGCAGAGGTCCCACTTCAGCTCCCGGTCCAGGAGCTGATAGTCAAAGTTCGCGAGCGCGTGATCCAACCGGCCGAGTAGCTCTCCAATGGAGGCGGCGAGCGCCGGTGTCCACGGTTCGACATGCGCCATCAACGTTCCTGGGAGGAACGAGATCAGCCATGCGATGCGGTGTTCGCCATCTTCGGTCACGACCGTCGTGTGCGTTGCGCCATTGTTCGGTCGAATCACGTCTGGTATGGCATTGACGAGTCCGGCCGCTCTTGCGTTCTCCATCGCCGCGATCTGCATCTCGACGAATTGCGGATCGCAATCAGCGCGCATCACCTTGAATACAAAGCGGCCAGTTGCGGCGGTTACGTCGAAATTGAGGTCGTACTCGCCGGGAAGTGATCGCACCTTGCCTTCGATGCCGTAGTCGCGCAGGAGCGCATCGCGAATGCCGCGATCAGTCAACGTCACGTTCGTTCGTCAATAAAGCCAGCTCTTCAAATCCGCTCCTGCTGGCGCGTACTTCTCCATGTGTGTTGCCATCTTGGGGAGAAGTTCCGGCAGTCGCGGTCCCCAGCAATGCGGCGCCATCGGCTCAAAGACAACTTCGCCCGTGGGCGTCGGGTCTTTTGCCGTCTTGAGGAACGCGTCGAGCATGCGGACTCCCATGTTCAGATAATAGGTGTCTGCATCACCCACGTAGACGTTCAGGTTGTTCGCGAGCTTGGGGCCGAGCGTGGTCCAGTTCGACTGGAGGATGCTGCGCAGGTCGTAGTGTTGCTTCCAGTAGGCTGCGACCTGCTTGTTGATGACGCCCGTCTTCTTGTCCCAGATTGGCGCGGGATAACCGTCTGCACCTACCGGTCCGTACGTTGCCTGCCAGATATCCCACTGACCTCCTGAGCGAGAACTGTCACCGACGGTTAGCTCGTACCAGTTTTCGTCTTTCATCATTGTGGTAATGTTGCCGTCCGGCTTGCGCGTGTCGGGGCGTTCGATCTTCATCCAGCTTCCGCGAGGGAGCCAGTATGCGTTTGCATCGTCGTAGATGTTGACGATCTGGTGATAGCGAAAGTCCACGGCATCGGGGCAGAGCGACCACGTTCCGCCGTAGGTGTCGGGATACATGACCTGGTGAGCGAGCGAGATCCAGCCACCAGTCGATCCGCCGGTGAGGAGGCGTGCCCACTTCTCTCGCTTCACACGGAACCGCGTTTCGACGGCGGGGAGCAGTTCCTTCATGATCGCATCGCCGTACGGGCCGTTGTTCGCTGAGTTGACGCCGTAGGAGTCGTCGTAATAGGGAGACGGGTGTTGCAGCGTGACGAGTATTACGCGCGGTGTGCCATCAGCGAGCCAGTATTTGGTGAAAGCGCCGGCCGCTCCGGTGCGCCCAAAGCCGCCGGGCGCGCCAGTTGAGAAGTGACCTTCGTCATAGACTACCGGATACTTCACATCGGGATGACGGTCGTAATCTTTTGGCAGCAGGACTGTAGCGCCCAGGTAGATCGGGTGGCCCCACCATTTTGTGAGGATCGCGCTTTCGAATTTTATGTGCTTCACGTACTCGTCGTCCGCTGGTACCTGGATTGGCGGAATGACTTTATCAGCGACGAGCTTGATGGGAGTGACGGATTTTGGATCGTAGGAGATCACGACCGGATCGCCGTAGATGTTTCCTGGCGATCTCTTCCAATTCTGCCCTTCCCACTGGTCCATGTGCATCCAGACCGTATGGCCGTCTGCGCGAGCGAACTTCGTGTAGATGTTTACGAACGGCTCAACGCGATATCGTCCGGCTGGGATGTCCTTGAGACTCTGTACCGGATGACCGAACGTTCGAGCGTCGATCGTCGCGGTTGCGCCTGGAGCGAGGCTGTACACGTTCTTTCCAAAGAGGGGATCGCCGGTTTCACCAGTTCTCTGGATGGGCGTGCCCGCAGAATCACTGAGCCGACTTATCGCGACATAGACGCGGCCGGTGATGGGGCCGCTGTGAGCCGAAGCCGGAAACGATATCTCGAAACGGGGACCCTGAGCCAGGATCTGGCTCGCAGGAATTACGAGCGACGAGACAAGTGCGGCGAACAGGATTTTCGGAGTGCGCCGCACGGAGCGGCCGACGACAACGGCGGAGAGAGAGAGCATGCGTCAATCCTATGCCTGCGACGGGGTTCGTCAAGGAATACAGCACGACTTTTCTGCAGGGGTAAATTGATTGCGGCAGCCGTTCTCCCAACCCAACTCACGGAAACACTGATATGACAGTACGGCGCGAATTCCTGGCACAACTTGGCGCACTCGTTGCTGCCAGCTCGCTCGACGTGGGGGCGCTCAAAGGGATGAGCTCAGCGGAGGCCGCCAAGCAGGCCATCGAGCAGGCTCCCGAGTGGGATCTGTCCTGGCTTGACAAGATCAACGCCGCGCAGCACCGGGTGGCGTTCAGCGCGCATAAGCTCAACGACGGTGCGGTTGTGCTTGATGCGGAGATCGTCCTGGATCAGTTCCATGAAGTGTACGGTACCGGTGACGAGGCGACCTGCCCGGTGATCGTATTGAGAGGCGAGGCGGTGGCGATGGGACTCAACGATTCCGTCTGGGCGCGCTATCCGGTTGGTGAGCAGGTCAAAGTCAC
>JBDTAB010000089.1:0-18552 GCA_039924865.1 Gemmatimonadaceae bacterium
AGAGACGAACGCCGAGGTGATTGCACCTACACGAGTGCGCGACACGCGCGTGCGTGCACAAATGCCGGTTTCCGGGGCGCTCGCGCAGCAGAGTGCTCTCGACATTGCGCGACGGTTGGGTGCGACCGTTGATGTACGCGGCAGCTTCACACACGGCTCAGGCATGTTCGTGCTTGATCTTGCAGTCTGGGACGTACGAAGCGGTCGCCCCCTGCATTCGTTCACTCTGACTGGAAGCGATCCGTTAGCTATCGCCGCACGTGCCGCCGCGCAGATTGTCGAAGGAAGCGACGCAGACGCGGCACGCGTGCGCTTCTCCGGCGTCGAAACCTCCAACGTACTTGCGTACCAGCACTTCATCCGTGCACTTCAAGCCGCAGACGCCGGTCGTCTCACCGACGAGCGCAAGGAGCTCGACGCGACGATTGCGCTCGATTCCGGTTTCGCTGATGCAATCATTCGCCGCAAGGAAATCGCAAGCAGCGATGGTCAGGTCGAAGTAGAGCGACGGCTCGGTGAAGCACTCTTGCATGTCCGCGTTACTGCGTGGGATGCACGAACATTGGCGATCGATTCGCTGCTGCACGCAGGAGAACTCGCGCGCAGTGAACGACTCGCACGCTCACTTGTTCAGCAATTTCCGCGCGATCCGCGTGCTTACGGTGTTCTCGGGCGGGTGTTGTACAACGAGGGCAACTGGAGCGCAATGCAGGCAACATACGAGCTGCAACTGTCTCTCGACTCCCTGGCGATTGGTGCTGGCAACGGCCCCTGCGCGCCCTGCAGTGCATACGATGCACTCGTTAATGTCCATTCGCAGCGAGGCGATCTCGCCGGCGCGGAACAGGTCGCGCAACGCTGGATTGCTCTGCAACCGGATCTGCCGCACGCGTGGACCGTCTACAGCACCGTGCTCGGGTTTGAGAACCGCACCGGTGCCGCCATTGACGCCGAACGCCGTGCACTCATGCTGAGTGGTGGCGAACATTTCTATGACCAGCGGCTCGCCAGCCTTCTTATTAACGCGAGACAACTCGATGCTGCGAATTCGGTAGCCGCTGGTTGGACGGCTGCCGCCGCGCGTCGTCCCGATCTGGCTGCTTCCATTAACGTCGATCAGCTTGATACCCGCGTCCTCATACTTCGCGAACAAGGCCAGATGCGCGCGGCGGTGCAGAACATCGAGGTGTACATGGCGGCGCATCCGACGGCCGATTTCCTGAGACTCGAGGAACTCGATGCCATGGGCAGATTGAGAGACTTCGCTGGCGTCGACAGGATATTTCGTTCGTACATTGGTGATGGCCCGCGCGTGGATCCAGAGACTGCACTGCTTGCCGGCGATCGCGCACGGTATTTCTGCTGGACGCGCGCACTCGAAGCCAATGCACTCGCAGCAAGCGGTGATACAGTGCGTCTCAAGGCGCTCGCTGATTCGATCAAGGATGCGAGCGCGCTGAGTTACTACGGCCGCGACCGGCGGCTCTATCATCACGTAATGGGCATCGTTGCGTACACCGGCAAGCGATACAAGGAAGCTGAAACCGACTTCGAAGCGGCACGCTGGGGAGTCGCTGGCTGGACGGAAACGGTAGCATGGCAGGCACGCTCGGAACTTGCTCAAAATCTGCCGACCAGGGCAATCGCCACATTGCGAGATGCGTACAAGGGACCGCTTGATGCAATGGGTCGCTACCAGCCTCGTAGCGAGCTGGATTACTTGATGAGTGTCGCTTTCTCCGCGTCAGGGAGTGCAGACAGCGCGGCAACATACAGCAAATACGCCGATGTCGCCCTCGCGAATGCGGATCCGGAAATCAAGCGCCGCCTCCATTCGCTTGTACCTCACGAGACGCTCGCCTCGACTTCGTCCGCTCGTCGCACACAGTGATGTGCTACCGCGGCGGATGTTCCGCCGCTAGATGAACTCCGATGCGATGCGCCGCCCGATGTACACACCGACGGCGGTCCCGATCATCGATATTACGAAAGCGGTCATCGTGCCGGCGAACGCACCGAGCCACCAACCAATGGTGCCTCCCACGAATGAACCGGTGAATACAAGAATCTTCGCCATATCGATTGGTCTCCAGGTCGAGCGAACGCGCGCGGGTACCCAGCTATCGTGCCCGGTAGCTGCGCTCTCCATTCAAGGACGCTACGCGAACAGCATCCGTAACTCCGCGCGATGCGGATGCACATTGGCCGATGTCGCCTCCAGTCCGTAGATTCAGACTCAATGAATCCACCACGCCCCGAGCAGGCGTACTCTTCACGACCACCGGCGCCCGCGCCAAGCGATGACGTAACCACGATCAACCGAATCGCCAACGGCGATGAGGCGGCCTTGGCCACGTTGTATGACCGCTGGGCACAGACCGTCTACTCGCTGGTCTTTCAGCTCCTCAGGGATGCCGATGCCGCGGAGGATGTGGTGGAGGAGACTTTCTGGCAGGTGTGGCACAGAGCGTCATCGTACGATATCTCGCGTGGAACGGTGCGGACGTGGATTCTCACGATCGGCCGTAGCCGGGCCCTCGACAGACTGCGCAGCCGCAAACGAAATCGTGAGGACATATCCGACGACCTCAGCCTCATCCGCGATCCACGATCCGATCCATCGCAGATGGCCGAAGGTGCGGAGCGCAGGCAGTTGGTATATTCGGCACTCTCCGAGCTGCCCGATGAGCAGCGTAACGCACTCGAACTCGCGTACTTCCGCGGCCTCAGCCAGTCGGAGATCGCCGAGCTCATCGGCGAGCCGCTCGGCACGGTCAAGACACGCATGCGGCTCGGCATGCAGAAGATGCGCAACAAGCTGATCGGATTGCGGGAGGGTCGAGCATGAGCGACGACGAAATCAGGAACGGCCAGCCGGAGTTCACGCCGCCGCTGGCGCCCACAGAACAAGTTGGCAATTCCGGGGACCGCAACAATGGCGAGGAAAGCGCACTGACCGAAGTCGAAGTTCAATTCGACGTCGCCGGTGCGGCCATGGGCGCACTCAGCAAGACCGAGGAGGCTGATCTGTATGCGGCTGCGGCACGTGATCAGGCCGTTTCCGCGGCGCTCGCAGACATGGAGGCAGTAGCCGCCGACATGGCTACTCTTGTGCCCGTGCAGAGTATGAATCGCGGCCGTTCGGCTGGCATCAGGTCGCGGCTCGTCGCGCGCGCTGCCGGGACGCGCATTGGACGGACCCCGGCATTCACCCCGTTACCAGCAACCGAGACGCCGCGCCAGGCGTCAGGCCACCACGCTCAGCCTGGCGTCGCACGATCGGGAACGACGACTTCCGGCCGGGCTCCTTCCCCGGCACAATCGAGCGGCCCGACACCGGCCGGAAGGCCCGCCCGATCGACTCGGCTGATCCCGTTCGAGCCGGTGTCGCGAGCGGGAATGGAGCGAATCGTGGGCGCACTCGCCGTCGCTGCCATACTCGTGATCGCGGCGTTCGGTCTCTACAACTGGAAAACGAGGTCTGTAACCGGCGGTGCCCAGGTGGCGGCCGTCACGGACTCGATTCTCGAATCACAGATCTCGAGCCTTACCGAGGCGGTAAGGCAGAAAGACAGCCTGATTTCGGCGCTTACCGGGACCCACACACGAGTCATCGACCTCATGGGCTACAATTCGGTCGATCCGATGGCGCGCGTCTTCTGGGATCAGAAGAAGCAGACGTTCATAATGTATGCATCCAACGTAAAGCAGCCACCGACCGGAAAGACCTACCAGCTCTGGCTGATCGCACGCGGTGCCGCCTCACCGATCTCTGCGGGTACGTTCATGCCTGATTCATCGGGATCGGCTGTGATGGCGACGAAACATGCCATGGAGCCTGGGACTCTCCGTCGCGTTGCTGTGACTGAAGAGCCGATGGGTGGGATGCCCACGCCAACTGGCCCAATCGTATTCACGGGGACTGGAAAGTAGTTCCGAACGCTCGTTCGGAGCCGGCCGGCTCGACGCACAAGCGGAACGAGAGCGGGCCGCGCCGATAATTAATGAGAGGCGGAGGCGCTGCACGGCTTCCAATCGACCAAAACAATGGGAGCCGTTTTCTTGCCACGCCATGATTGACGTCTTCGTAGCGCGCCAGCCAATCTTCGACCGCAACGACAGCCTCTCGGGTTACGAGCTGTTGTATCGCAACACTGCTCAGTCGACGATCGCCGATGGTGCAGCGGCCGACACGATGTGCACTGACACGGTCATCCATTCGTTCCTGGACATCGGCCTGGACGACCTTACGGATGGACATCGCGCGTTCGTAAACTGTACTCGCGAGTTCCTGCTTGATGGACAGGTCGAACTTTTACCGCCGGCCAAGGTGGTAGTCGAGGTTCTGGAAACCGTCGGCACCGATGAAGCGGTCGTATCTGCATGCCGTCGTCTCAGCCAACGCGGATACCAGTTGGCGCTTGACGATTACGTCGACGATTTGGCGTTTGACGCCATGCTGCACACAGTGTCGATCGTCAAGCTCGACGTGCTGCACAAGACGCCCCAGGAACTTGGTACGGTGTTGCAGCGTCTGCGGCCGTTCAAGGTGAAGGTGCTCGCCGAGCGTGTAGAGACGATGGACATGCACCGGGAGTGCATGAAGCTCGGCTTCGATCTCTTTCAAGGGTATTTCTATCGCCGCCCGGAGCTCGTGACGCGAAAGGAGATCGAGGTGGGGCAGGTTGCCATGCTTCGCCTTCTCAACATGCTCCGCGACCACGAGACTCCCGACCTGGCGGTCGAGGCCGGTTTTCGGTCCGACCCCACGCTTACGTACAAGCTGCTTCGCATCGTCAATTCCGCGTCGGTCGGCGGTCGCGGAATCGACTCCATAGGATATGCGATTCGCATGGTTGGCCGCCAGATGCTTTACCGCTGGCTGGCGTTGTTGATGGTTTCGTCGATGGTGACGGGTAACGATGTAACCGATCAGCTTGTCTACGCCGCGCTCCTCCGCGCACGTCTCTGCGAACTGATAGCGGAGTCGAGCCCTCAGGTGCGCCATCCCCAGGCTCTGTTCATGACCGGCTTGTTTTCAATGCTGGACGTGCTGCTCCGAATGCCGATGCGCGACGTACTCGCACGTGTCAGCGTCTCGGATGAGATTCGGCAGGCCGTGATGGAAGGAAGCGGGCCGTACGCCGAGCCGTTGCTACTGGCAGACGCATACCAGCGTGGGGAATGGGATCAGGTCGATGTGCTCGCATCGTCGCTCGGCGTACTGCCGATGCAAATGGCGTGGCTGTATACCAAGTCGCTTACCTGGGTAAACGAGCAGCTTTCCGACGTGAGAGACGCAGCCGCGGCGTAGGGTAGAGGAGCGCTATCACGCCGGGTAGGTCATGATGGCGGATCATCCTCGAATCGGTCCACGACCTCGTCGCGGCGGTCAGAGGTTCGTCTCTCGCCGTGCCGCCTGTCGTGTTGCCGCCCGCCCGTTCGGGCTCTGAACCATTTCCACGTAACTAGCAGCGCAACGCCCAGGATGATCGCGTAAACGGGTCGTAGAAGATCGGAGAAGGCGGGCTGGATGTTCTCCGTCGTGTAAAGGCCTGCTGCCAGTACGATCGCGATCATCCAAATGACCACGAGCGGCTCCGAGTGGCGACCGTGCCAGATCCTCAAGGCGTCTCCGAAGAGCTAAGCATCCGCGATCTCATCTTTGCCAGAGGCTTCCAGCCGTTCCAGCATGGATTCGATGCGCTCCAGCCTGTCGATGAGGTCTGCCAGATGCTTTTCGTGAGCTGTTGGACTCTCCAGCTCGAAGGTGAGCACGCCACCCGCTTCGAGTCTCGCGACGCGAACGTCCGAAAGCTTGTCAATTCCCTGCTTGCGTCCCGCTCGCTCCAGCTCCGCCCTTGTGATCAACTGGTGCTTCATGTTCGCGTCCACGCATTTCCCATGGTGGACGAGGATCGAGGAACTGCCTTCGATCGCCCGATCCGCCTTCTTGTGACGATAAAGTATCCTCACCACTATGTAGTTGATGCCGATGAGCACCACGGCGCCCACGAGTCCGCCAGTCAACGAATTGTCATTGCCGATGATCGCGTTCTGCACCGTGTTGGACAGCAGAAGCAGCACTACGAGATCGAAGGAGGTAAGCTGGGCGAGGGTCCGTTTGCCGGCCACTCGGAGCAGGATTATGAGAAAGCCGTAGACGACGACCGTGCGGAGCACCTTCTCTGTGAGCGGTACTCCCGGCGCTAGCATATCAGAGACAATCTGACTCGACATAAGCTGGAATCTACCATTGGCCAGACAGACGTGATTGGGCGGGCCTCGCCCCAGCGCCGCGTTCACTTCCAGGAATGCAACGCTCGCTATGCGAATTGGCGTGCCTCCGATTGTAAAGGCGCGGGTAACGCGGCCGAAACTTCAAGCGATGTACGCGAACATGTCCTGATCGCGCGAAGCGCTGGCGCCCGAGCTGGATGCCTTTCTTTTCAAGAGCACCGATGTCTGAAGACCAATTGCCGGTTGTAGAATCGTTGCGCAGGCGACCCTGGAGGTCGGCGGCGATAGTCGCTCTCGGCATACTGATCTTTTCTCTCGCCGTCTCCGCACGACGGTACACGTTGCGACACTCCGCGGTCGAGGCGTGGGCGGCGCGCTCCTCCGTCGTCGCGCGCCTCGCGAGTACGACCGCTTCGGCGTGGCTGGTCGCCCGCGAAGGTGATACCAGGATGCTCACCGCTGCCGCATCCCGGAAACCGGAATTCTTTGGACTGCCGGCGATGCCTGACAGTGTGGCGACTCCGCCAGCGGACATGCCGAAGTCGTTGACGCGGAGCCTCGTAGCACTCAATCAATCACACTCCTACAGCGCAGTCTGGTTTTTCGACCGCAACGGTAACGTCAGCCACACGACCGCTGTCGGCGCCGTCCCCCAATCTGTTCAGGACGTCGCACGCCGGGCGCTATTGGCGGATTCCGGAATGTCCTACGGCTTGTACGCGATCCGCGCCAATACGGTCGACATCGCTTTCGCTCAACCGGTATTTGTTCACGCGGATGGAAAGCGGAATGGGGAAGTCCGTTCCACTCGCGCGATTGGAGTCGTGGTGCTCACTACGAGTGCGATGCCGCTGCTTAAAGAGATCTCAGTGTGGCCCAGCCATTTGCCAGGCGCATCGTCCTCCATAATCGTTGATGGACGCGACTCTGTTTACGAATTCGGAATCGCGCCGGAAAGCGCTAGAGGGACTTTGCGCGGTAGGTGGGTAACGAAAACAGCACCGGCATTTACACATGCAACCTTTGCCGCGTCGCCGGATACCTCTGCGAGACTTACCGCTGCTGGCGCCGAATTGAGCACACGGCTTGCCGGATTGCCATGGGCGCTCGTACTCCGGGATTCGTCTGCCGCTGTTTTTGCCGAAGTTAATGGCAAACTGAGCACCGAGGCCTCGACCACGGCGGCCGCGATCTTCATGATCGCGATTATAGTAATTGGACGCCGGCAGACCGTGCGAGAGCGCAAGCTTCTCGAGATCGCGGAATCGGAAGTACGCTACAAACTGCTCGCGGATAACTCGACTGATCTCATTGCACGGCACGCGCCGGACGGCCGCATTCTCTATGTGTCACCCGCCGTTCATGCTATTCTCGGATACTTTCCGCGTCAAATGCAGGGCCACTATGCGTCTGAATTCTTCGACGAAAGTGATCCCACCAGCACGGACGATATACTCGAGCTGCTGCGGAGTACGAGTAGCGTGTCTCGCGCGGAACATCGCCTTCGCCACGCTGACGGCCACCAGGTGTGGGTGGAGACTACAGGGCGTGCCGTGCGGGATCCCGTCTGGGGTCGTGTGACGGAGATCGTGACGGTGAGTCGCGATATCGAAGACAGGAAGAAGGCCGAGGAAGCGTTGCGGGCTTCGGAAGAAGACTACCGCATGTTGTTCGACATGCATCCGCAGCCGATGTGGGCGTTCGACGCCGATACGCTTCGGTTCGTTGCGGTAAACGATGAGGCGGTCGCTTACTACGGCTATTCGCGCGAAGAGTTTCTCGAATTGACCATACTCGACATCCGTCCATCGAGCGATATCGACGCCGCGATCCAGCGAGTCTCCAACTTTGGCGCGGGACACAGATCGTTCCACGGTCTGCAACACCGAACGAAGGACGGTACGCTGATCGACGTTGATCTCACGGTCCACGAGGTGCAGCTGAGTGGCCGAACGACTCGCCTGGCGGTCGTCACAGATGTGACCGAGGCGCGGCGTACGGCAACAGCACTCCGCGAGTCGAACGAGCTTGTTCGCGCGTTGTTCGACAGTTCGCCAATTGCAATCGTCGCGACGGCGCCCGATCTGACCGTGTTGCAGTGGAATGGGGCCGCCGAGCGGCTGTTCGGTTGGACAGCTGAGGAGGTGGTGGGCAAACCGTACCCACTGGCCACCGCGGACATGCTGCCAGATGTGCACCGCTTGAATCAAATCGCGTTGCGCGAAGGAACCAACGTTGACGATCGCGTTCAGCGCATCCGCAAGGACGGGAGCACTGTAGAACTGAGCGTGTCCGTGGGCGTCATACGCGATGCCTTTCTGCAGCCAGCCGGGTTCGTGCTGCTTGCGGCAGACGTATCCGAGCGTATCAAACTTGAGGCGCAACTGCTCCATGCACAGAAGATGGATGCAGTAGGCCAGCTTGCAGGTGGGATTGCGCACGACTTCAACAATCTTCTCACGGTTGTGACGGGTTACGCCGGAATGATGTTGCATGACCTTCCGCAGGATTCGCCGATGCGGAGCGACATCCAGGAAATTATGGGAGCTGCAGACCGTGCCAGCCTCCTCACGCGGCAACTGCTTGCCTTCAGTCGGCAGCAGCTGCTGGAGCCAAGGGTGCTCGACCTCAACGCTGTTGTTGAAGACATGCAGCAGATGCTGAGGCGCGTTCTTCCGGCGAGTATCAGGTTCATCACCGATCTTGAACCGCATCTCGGATCGGTGAACGCGGATCCCGGGCAGCTCGAGCTGGTACTCATGAACCTGATCGTGAATGCACGCGACGCCATGCCTGCCGGCGGAACTCTTAAAATCGAGACCAGGGACATCGCCCTTTCATCTGAGGAGGGTATCGACCACGATGTGGCTCCCGGTGCTTACGTGATGATTGCGGTGAGTGATACTGGGTGCGGAATCCCCAAGTCAGTCGAGCCACGCATCTTCGAGCCATTCTTCACCACAAAAGCGCGGGACGAAGGCACTGGTCTGGGACTATCCACGGCGCACGGGATAGTGACGCAATCCGGCGGCTGCATCTCTGTGGTTACTGAGCCTGGTCACGGCGCGACGTTTATCGTGTTGTTGCCCAACGCTACAGTGTCGCCGGACAGTTGCCTGGAGACGAACGAACCTGGAATAGCAGCGACGCGGGTGAACGATGGCGGTAGCCATCCGAAGCCGCTCAAGCGAGACCAGTTTTCAAGAGCGGAAGTTGCGGTGATTCTGCTCGTCGAAGACGACGCGCCAGTACGGCTTACGACGACGCGCGTTCTGGAACGCGCCGGCTATTCTGTGCTCGCCGCCTCAAATGGTCACGACGCGCTGGATATTCACGCACGCGAGGGTTCGCGGATCAGTCTCATAATCTCCGACATGATCATGCCCGAGATGAGCGGGCTGGTGTTCGTCCGGTCGGTTCGTGGCCGCGATTCTCACATTCCCGTACTGATGATGTCCGGTTACATCGACGATGAATTTCGCGGGACGACCGCCGATGAGTTGGGCGCTGACTTTATTCAGAAGCCGTTTGGCGCTGACGCCCTGGTACGCAAGGTTCGCGCTTCTATCGATGCGGCGGTAGCTGACGCTGTGTGATGCTGGACGCGCGTCGACGCTCCAACGCGGTCCGAGCTCTATTCGGTAGATAGTTCGAAGGCGATTTCGGTGCCTAATCCGGTCTCACTCTCCGCGGAGATCGTGCCTCCATGTGCTTCGACAATGCCCTTTGCAATCGCGAGCCCGAGGCCCGCGCCGGTGCGTGTGGCATGACGCGCCTGCCAGAATCGGTCGAATATATGAGGCAGGTTGTCGGCGCTGATCCCCTGACCGGTGTCGCTCACCGCAAACCGTACGCTGAACGGGCCATTCTCGGTAGCGGTGACGGTGATGGTTCCCCCCGCCGGTGTGAACTTTACCGCGTTGCCGATAAGGTTGGTAAATATCTGCTGAAGTCGTTCTCTGTCGGCAAGGACATCAGGAAGGTCGGGGTCCGATCGACATTGCAGCGTTACGCGCGCGGCGGACGCCGTGGACATCATTGCCTCGTACGCGTCGTTTAGTAGAGTCTCCGGAGAGATGGGCTCGGCGGTTATGGAAAATCCACCGCCCTCGATGCGGGACACGTCGAGCAGATCCTGGATAAGTCGATTGGCGCGGTCGACAGCACGCTTGATTATCTGCGTCTGCTGTAGTGCAGCCTCGGGAAGATCGTTGAGGAATACTTCTGCAAGATAGGACGCGCTGAGCACTATCGTGTGAAGCGGGTTCCGAAGATCGTGTGAAACGATCGCCAGCACATCGTCACGCGCGCGCGCGGCTCGCTGTGCCGCGCGGTACAGTCTGATGTTCTCCAGCGCACCGGCGACGAGAAGCGCGAGCTGATCGAGAACGACTTCATCGGCGACCCGGTCCGACCAAACATCGAGCACTATCCGGCCGATTGAATTCCCGTCGCGCCCAGGAAGAGCAACTTCGATTGGTGATAATATTTCGTGTACGGTGTCCGGTCCCACGCAGTACCATCCATCTCCGTCCTCGCCTTGCGAAAGGTCCACGGCTACTGCGTCGGAAACCAGCACGTGTGCCACTGGTGCCCCCGTAATGAGACACGCATGCATGGCTGCTTCGGTCAGCAACTGGGCGATATTTGCGGCATTGTTGACGGCGATGGCAGCGCCGGCGAGGCCACGGAGCTGGTTCGCGTATCGGTCCTGCGCCGCGCGGGCCGCTTCAGCCTGGCGCTGTGCTTCGCCCAACCGGATAGCGGCGCGTACGACCTGGCCAATACGATCGGGTGATACCGCGGATTTTGCGAGGTAGTCGGTTGCGCCGGCCTTCATTGCATCGAGAACGGTCTGCTCGTCTCCAAACCCTGTCAGGACTATGACAGGAGTTGTGACTCCCGCCGCGCGTACATCGCGAAGCAATGCGACGCCATCGCGATCCGGGAGACGAAAATCAAAGAACGCACAGTCGAACTTCGACTGAACAATATGTGCGAATGCATCACGCGCACGCTCGGCTTCCACGATAGCAAGTTCGCCGAGTCCCGCTTTGGCGAGCGCGCGACGAACCGCAAGCCGGTCGATGTCGTCATCATCGACAAGCAGCACGGTCAGCTGCCTCGAGCTCAATTGCGGGCCATTTGAGAGTGACTCAGCACACCAGATACGACCATCGGTCGCAGCCCTGAAGGCAGACCCCAGCCATACCGTGACCGGTGATTATGTTCGGTGTCATTTAAGGAATCAGTTGGAGTCCGGCATTTCCACCAGCGCCCAGTATTTGTTCAGGGCAGCCATCACGTCCACGAAATTCACAAACGTCACCGGTTTGAGCAGATAGCCCGCGACGTTGAGATCGTAGGCTTGAATCTTGTCGCGGTCGTCGTCCGAAGTCGTAAGCACGACAACTGGAGTCGACCTCAGGCTCGAATCCTTGCGCAATTCCCGCAGGAATTCGATGCCGTTCATCTTCGGCATGTTCAGGTCCAGCAAGACGAGCCGTCGATCCTTCGGAACTTGATCCGATCGAAGCAATTCCAGTGCTTCAAGCCCGTTGTGCGCCACGAACAACGGATTCGTTACGTGGGCGCGCTCAAGTGCGCGGCGCACGTTCATTACATCTATGTCGTCATCCTCTACCAGGACCAGATTCAATGTTCTATCCGGACTCATGCGGCTGCATTCTCCTCGGCCTGTTTCGGCCATTCAAACGTAAAAGTGGCACCCTTCCCGAGCTCCGAACTCACCACAACGGACCCGCCGTGCAGCTCGACTGTTTTCTTCACTACTGAAAGTCCGATGCCAGTTCCCTCGATGCGGTCACGCGACTCCAGCGTCTGAAAGATTCCGAAGATACGCTCGTGATACTCGGGCTCGATGCCCGGTCCGTTATCGGTGACGCTGAAGGCGTATCTGTCTCCTCGGTCTTGAACCGAGATGTGTATTGTTGCGCCAGGACGGCGGTTGTACTTGATTGCGTTGTTGATGAGGTTCATGAACACCTGCTGGAGCGGGGTTCGTTCGGTACGTATTTCCGGCATCCCCGGGTCAACAGTTATCTGCGTCTCGGACGGCGCCCCGAGAAGTTCGATGATGTCCTTGAGCAATGCCCCGACGTCGACCTTCTCGATCTGCGATCGCACTCTGCCAGCGCGGGAATACTGCAGAATCCCGTCGATCAGCGCCTCGAGCCGTGCAACGCGCCCTCGCACGAGCGTCATCTTTTCGACCACATCCGGTGGCACGGCATCACCGAGATCTTCTTCTATCCATTGTGACAGGTTGGCAATGCCCCGTAGCGGTGCCTTCAGATCGTGCGACGCGACGTAAGCGAACTGATCGAGCTCCTTGTTACTCCGTGCCAGTGCCACCATCAGCCGCTCACGCTCACGCTCTGCGCGCGTCCGTGCGGTTATGTCATTGAACGCAATGACCGCGCCGAGAATCTGTCCATCGTTCACAATCGGCGAGGCCGTATACTCCACAGGGACTGCACGAGCATCCGCGCTCCAGAACACCTCGTTCGCGATACGGGCCGTCGTCCCCGTGATTATGGCCTGGTTGATCGGGCACTCGTCTACCGGATATGTTGACCCATCGGCTCTGTGATGATGCAGTGTCTCGTGCATGTTCTTGTCGAGTAGCTGATCACGTTCATACCCCATCACTCGTGCGCCGGCAGTATTGATGAATGTGCACCGGCCGGCATCGTCCATTCCGTAGATGCCTTCATCCGTGGACTCGAGCAGCAGCTCCACGCGAGTAAGCGCGGTTTCGGCCGCATGGTTTGCACTCTGCAGCCCGGCATTGCTCGCGATCAAGCGGTCGGACAGAGACTGAGATTTGCGAAGCTCTTCAGCGATCTCGTCGGACTGGTCTTCGATCGTGTCCTTGGCGTCCTCGAGTTGCTTCACCCCGCTGCGCAGCCACAACATCGTGACGATCGACAGTCCAGCCGCCAGCAGGCTGCCAATGACGATGACCAGGACGACGGCGCGTGCGCGATCGTTGTAGATGGCGGTTCGCTCGGCGAGGAGGCTGCTTTCGTTGAGCTCCATCTCTTCAATCAGCTGGCGCGCCTCCAGCGTCAGGCGCGCGCCTTTTCCCGTCCTGACCATTCTCAATGCTGAATCTGCATGCCCGGCCTCTGTGAGCACGATTGTCGCATTCATCTCGACAAGCTTCGCATCCGTTACTAGCGACAGTGAGTCTATACGGCGCTGCTGGGGAAGATTGCCAGCGGTAAGCGCGCGGATCGAGGCAAGCTGATGCTCCACGTCCTCGCGCGCAGGGATGTACGGGCGCAGGTACGCACTGTCATGGGTGAGGAGGTAGCCGCGGTGACCGGTCTCGGCGTTGACCACCGTCGTCAGAGTGCGTTCGAGCTGGGAACGCACTTCCTCGGAATGCTGTACTGCATCCGAGGCCTTGGCCGACTCGAAGAGCGCATAAAGCGATGCGGCGCCAACTAGTAAGATCACGAGCGCCACGCCGAGCGCGGCCGATAGCTTGAGGCGAAGAGGCACTGATTATGAAAGCGGGTTCACGAGGAAACGTACTTCCTGCCTAATAGCTTGACTCGAGCAGGAGCGAGTTGCGCTGGCCGCGCACGGCGAGATAACGCTATAATTTGGCTCAATCTCCCACGCTGTCATGCCAGATCTCTCTCCTTTCCACATTTCGGTTCCCAGAACAGCTCGATACTACCAGGTCGGTGCGCCCAGCCAACTGGTTCGCGACCTCTGGTTCGTTTGCCACGGCTTCAGCCAGCTAGCCGTCGATTTCGCGGTGCCGTTCCAAACGCTGGAGGACGACTCGAGACTGATCGTAGTCCCCGAAGGCCTCTCCCGGTTCTACCTGGACACCCGACCCGGTCACTCAGGAGCAAGCAAGGTCGGTGCCTTGTGGATGACTCGAGAAGACCGTGAGGCAGAAATATCGGACATCGTGACCTACCTGGACGCGTTGTATGAACGTACCCTGACCGATCTCGTGGCTCACGGTGTGGGCCGCGACCAGATCAGGGTTCATGCGCTCGGCTTCTCTCAGGGCGGTCCAGCCGTATGCCGCTGGGCGGCCCGGGGGTCGGCAGTTATCGACCATCTTGTTCCCTGGGGCCACGCGATCCCGCAGGACGTCAACCTCCGGGCACTCGCCGAGCGTCGGCCGTATTTAAGGATCGATATGGTGTACGGAACACGCGACAGGTTCATCGGCGAGGATGCCATAGCGGAACAGAGGGCCACACTCGAGGCTGGCGACGTTCCGTTCCTGATGCGGGAGTTCAGGGGTGGCCACGCGCTCAGCCTATCGATGCTGCGAGAGTTGATGGCGGAGTAGGCCGGGGCCCGACGGACGGCTCTTGCCGGGGTGGGAAGGAAGCGGCGAGCCCGTTAGGTTTGGAGACCGGCCAGCTTGGAACGAAGGGCTGGACGGGAAAGTACGGCACCGTGGCCAAGTGGTAAGGCGGGAGACTGCAAATCTCCTATTCGTCAGTTCGATTCTGACCGGTGCCTCTGGGACAATGCAGTGGGAGCGTGTGTCGCGCCAGCGACCACCCTCATTTCGCCATCGGCCCCCGTACGCCATCGTGCTGTGGTGCTTTCCGGTCAGCGAGTGTGCCTGGCGTCACCGCTTGATCTCCGAATTTGTGCCTGACTCGGTCTACGGCGTTCATGAGACGCGTATCCCTGGATGTTTCAAGTTGGATCGTCCGACCCGTCATGGTTTGCATAGTGTTGTAAGAGCCCGTTGGGTCGAGCTCCTCAAACAACGTCATCTGCGGTAGTGACTCGTCGTGCACGCTGAAGTTGCTGAGTGTTATACCGATCAGGCGCACGGCGCATTGTCTCGCGTTCAGGATCTGCGTGAGCAACTCGCGTGCAACATCGCGAATGACCCGATCTGTCCGAACACGATGTGGCAAGGTGCGCGCGACCTGCCGCGTAACGAAATCCGGGTCGCGAACCGTCACACTTATCGTACGGGCCGCTCGGTCCTCTGTCCGCAGCTCGCTCGCAACATGTGTCACGAGATCAACTAACTGTGCGTCCAGGGCACGTCGATTTGTCACGTCGACATCGAACGTTTGCATGCGGCTGACGGATCGCGCGGGTTGCGGAGTTGGGAGGCCACCGATCATATCCCCGCGGGCGACTGAGTAGAGGTAATCGCCCTCCTTTCTGCCAAAGCATTGCACAAGCGTCTCGCGGCTCAGCGCCAGTACATCGCGCATCGTCACGAGTCCGATCTTTGCAAACCGTACCTGTGCTTTGGGCCCGATTCCTGGCACATCAGCGAGATCGGCGTCGGCCATGAAATCACCTTCAGCACCGGGCTGCACCACCAGTACGCCCGACATGCAGCCGTTCGATGGTTTTGCGCGATCGGATGCCATCTTGGCCAGCAGCGCGGACGTCGCGCCGCCGAGCGAGACTGGGAGTCCTGTTTCATCCAGCAGCGCAGCTCTGAGCCGTGCCAGGGTGTCGTCGAATATTTCGCCACGATAGACTGTGTGCTCTGTGCCAGAAAAGTCGAGCAGGCCCTCGTCAACGGACGTCATTACGACCTCCGGAGCGAACCGCGCGCATACTCGTGTCATCTCTCTGTGCTTCGCCCGGATCGCTTTCCCGGGTACGGGAGCAACCACCGCCGCCGGACAGGCGCGCATTGCCGCCGCGAGCGGCATGCCCGCCCGTACTCCGAACGCTCTCACTTCGTAACTTGCGCTCGTAACGACGCTGCGGGCGCCTTCGCCGGCCACGATGAGAAGCGGTTCCTTGCCGACGCCATCGGGATCAACCGAACGCGCGACACTTACGAACATCGCGTTGACATCGACGCACGCTATGCGACGTGGGGCGGCTTGGGCACTTGAACTGGCACTCGAGTGGTCAGGCATCCATGTCAATCATACTGCATCGACTATGGTGTCGCCGTCCGGCCAGCCATCACTGCCTGGTTAGAGAGCGGCTCCGAGTTGCCATACTGGTCGGCATTAATTGCCCGAGAAGTGCGTCCGACGCGGCTTGAGGATTGCAATTGCGGCGCGCGCTCCCGCATCTTGCGTATCGTCTGGGTAAGGAATTACCACCGGGATAAGGGATCTGCGGAACGCGCGCCCAAGCGGCGCGGAACTCACTGAGGAATCGCACAAACAATTGACAGAGCGACAACCACTTCCGAGCAATTCAACGCTGCCGAATTCCTCTGTCTGGATGCTGCCAGTCCTGTGCACGAGCGCCTTCCTGGTCTTCGTGCAGGCGTTCATGGTTGCGCCGCTTCTGCCCCGTCTGGCTGAGATATTCCACACTCACATCGGTTGGGTCGGTCTGGCCGTGCCGGCCTATCTGCTTCCGTACGGGGCCGCCACACTCGCCTGGGGCCCGCTGTCGGATCGGTTCGGGCGACGTGCAGTCATTCTCACATCGCTGCTGCTCTTCATCGTGCTGACCGCCTCCACCGCGTTTGCTACCAGCGTCACCGAATTTGTCGCGTTGAGAGCGTTGACCGGAGCTGGGGCGAGCGGCATCGTGCCAATCGGCCTGACCCTAATCGGTGATGTCGTACCGTTCCAGAAGCGTGGTCGAGCAATTGGCTGGCTTTTTGGTGCAATAGCCGGTGGTACCGCAGCTGGTGCTACACTCGGCGCACTGCTCGAACCGACTATTGGATGGCAGGCTCTGTTCCTGGCGGTCGCCGGTCTCACCGCGCTACTCGCGATCGCGGCTGTCGCTGACGGGACCATACCAAGGCTACTCCGGCCAACTCCGCCTGCGTGGTCCACGATTGTTAGCGGCTACACCGCGCTCCTGTCATTCCCTCGTGGGCGTCGTACCTACGCTTACGTATTGATCAACGCGGTCGTGCAGTCCGGGGTCTATACCTGGCTGGGCTTGTATCTGCGCCAGCGTTTCGGACTCGGCGAAGTTGGTATCGGCCTCGCGCTACTTGGCTACGGCATACCTGGCCTTCTCTTCGGACCCGTCATCGGTCGGATCGCTGACAGGTACGGTCGCGCCAGAATCATCCCCGCCGGAGTAGCGCTCACTGCTGTATGCGCCCTGGTCCTGGCAGCGCCGATCAGTCTCCTGCTCGTTCAGGCAGCTATCGTGACTCTCTCGCTGGGGTTCGATCTGACCCAGCCACTCCTTGCCGGCATTGTCACCGATCTCAAGGGTGGTCGTGCTCAGGCGACCGGGTTGATGGCCTTCGCTTTGTTTTCCGGTTTCGGGCTCGGAAGTCTGCTCTTTCAGATAGCTCTGCACTGGGGATTCACAGCTGCACTGATCCTGTTTGGGACTGCAGCTGTGGTCGCAGCGGTCGTTGCTGTACCGCTGTTCCGGGACGAACGGCCGCATGCGACGGATCCAGCGGACTAGAGACCGAGGTCGCGCAATTCTGGGTGATCGGCAGGACGAGGTTTGCTCCGATCCCAATGGTACTTCCGCTCGGAGTCCTTGATCGGCACGTCGTTGATGCTCGCATGTCGCGTCTGCATCAATCCGTCCGGATTGAATTCCCAGTACTCGTTACCAAATGATCGAAACCATTGCCTCGATTTGTTATGCAACTCTTATACAAGGCGCACGGCGATGTTGGACTTTGGCGCTATATTCTCACCGCATGGCATTAGTTCGCACTATCCCAACACTGTCCGCTCGGCGATATGTGCAGCCGCTCCGCGAGGGAGGCTCGCTCCCTGCGGTTGTCGACACCGACGACGGCCTCTTCGTTGTAAAGTTTCGCGGCGCCGGGCAGGGCGCCAAGGCACTCGTCGCCGAGCTCATAAGTGGAATGCTCGCGATGGCGCTGGAACTGCCGGTGCCAGACCTTGCGCTCGTGCACGTGTCGGAGACGTTTGGTAGAAGCGAACCCGATCCGGAAATAAGCGACATCCTCCGCAAGAGTCACGGGATCAACGTTGCGCTTCGCTATCTCGACGGCGCGTTCAATTTCGATGCGACCGCTGCGGGTGATCTGATCGATACGTCACTGGCGACGCGCATCGTCTGGCTTGATGCGCTGCTGACCAATCCCGATCGTACAGCGCGTAACACCAACATGTTGATCTGGGAACGCGCACCGTGGCTTATCGATCATGGCGCTGCCCTGTACGCGCATCACGACTGGGCCTCCGTCAACACGGCACGCGTACATTCGCCGTTCCCGCTGATCCGCGACCACGTGCTGCTCGCTCATGCACAGGACGTGGCTTCCGTCGACGAGAACATGGCTGCAACACTTACTCACGATGTCGTATCGGGCGTGCTGGAACAGGTGCCTGACTCATTGCTTTCTGACGCAGC
>JBDTAB010000090.1:0-6836 GCA_039924865.1 Gemmatimonadaceae bacterium
GCGGAGATGGAGGATTCGGACCGGTAGGGTAGATGTAGGGGTCGGTCATTGGTAATGAGTGAAACGCCCATCCCTGGGAAAGCGGGGGTGGGCGTTTCGTGTTGCGTGGCCGTGATCCCTCAAGCGATCGTCATTCCCGCGCACCCCCTACGTCGCGGGGGGTGGGGGAGTGGCGTATTTGCTCCGCCGCCACCCCCATTCCACCCGTTCCCCGCCCCACGCGGTTATTTTACATGGTTCGTAGTACCTGCGCGCGTAGCTCAGTTGGATAGAGCGTCGGCCTCCGGAGCCGAAGGTCGTGGGTTCGAATCCCGCCGCGCGCACTGCTTGTTGTTTTTCCCGCCCCAGCCTTACGGGCATCGCTGCTTACCTCGCAGGTCCGACTCCGGCACTCCCCTCCCGCCGCATGCCACGCGCCGAACACTGGTCCCAAGTTAAAATCGGTATTATTGCCCTTTGCGGTGTAATCGCGGCGGTCACGTGGGTTGTGTTTTTTGCGCGTATTGGAGCGCTCCATGGCGACACGACGCGGCTTTACATGGTTACGGACATGGCGACCCGCGTAATGGACGGCACGGAAGTGCGCCTAGCCGGACAGAAGGCTGGGCTGGTGCGGTCGGTCGCGCTGCGGCCACCATCGGCGGACACGTCGGAGCGGATATTGATCACCATGGATGTGCTGAATCAGTATCTCCCATTCATCAGACGCAATTCGCACGTGCAGATACAGCCGAGCGGGAGGCTGATCGGGAATCCCGTGATCTACATCACGTTGGGTAGCAAGACCGCAGCGGCCATACAGGAAGGTGACACGCTTCGTGCGCGTTCGCAGATTGAAGCGCGATCCGCCATCGCGGCGGCATCGTCGCTGGCCGACAGTGCGTTGGAAATCGCTGGCTCCTTCACGCAAATAAAGTCGGATTTCGACACCACGCGGCGCGACATAGCCTCGCTCCGACAGGTGTCGGTACGCCAGGCGGAAGAAGTTCGCTCGGCGCTCAGCAATTTCACAGACCGCGCCCTGGCGTCTCGTGGCACCATCGCAAGCCTGGTGAGAGACAGCGCGGCCCTGCGATCGCAAGCGCAACACTTGAGTGCGATCGCGGACTCGATCGACGTCGCCGCGAATAGCCGAAGTGGGGAATTCGGCCGGTTCAGGCGAGACTCTTCTCTGATAGCGGTAGCACACAGAACTCTGGCTTCGATTGCGGAACTCAGAAACGGTGTGACACGGTATGCGGGCGTCTCGCCTGGTGGGGCCACGCTTCGCCACCAACTCGATATTGCGAACGCGAAGCTGGATTCGCTCGTACAGGACGCAAAGAGGCGTCCGTTTCGGTACCTGCCCTTTTGAGCGCAGCCAGCGGCTGCACGAACCAAACATCAATGCACTTAAAGCAATACTTGTGGAAATAGCGGAACTGAAGCGCCAGTCCATGGGCGAGCTGCAATCCATGGCGGACGGGTTGCAGGTGGCACAGCCGGAAGGCATGACCAAGCCGGAACTGATTCTCAAAATCGGCCAGAGTCTTCTGGATTCGGGTGTAGCGTTGCATGCCGAAGGCGTGCTCGAGATCCTTGTGGAAGGTTACGGGTTTCTGCGCAGCCAGGATTGGAGCTACCTCGCCGGCCCGGACGATGTCTATGTGTCGCCATCTCAGATCAAGCGATTCGACCTGCGGACCGGCGATGAAATATTCGGCGAGGTGCGGCCGCCCAAACCGTGGGAGAAGTATCTCGCTTTGCTGCGCGTGGAAAAGGTGAACGGCCTGGAGCCGGACACCACCAAGACACGCGTCCCGTTTGACTCGCTCCGCCCGCAGTATCCCGATACCCGGCTTCGCCTGGAAACGGCTGATGGCGATCTCAGCATGCGAGTCGTGGACATCATGACGCCGATTGGAAAAGGGCAGCGCGGTTTGATCGTGGCGCCGCCCAGAGCGGGCAAGACGATCCTGCTCACCAAAATTGCCAACGCGATTGCGGAGAACCATCCGGAGGTGCGCATCATCATGCTTCTCATTGATGAGCGCCCGGAAGAAGTGACGGAGATCAAGGCGACTGTCCCTGGTGCCGAAGTAATCAGCTCCACGTTCGACGAGGATGCCGCGAGACACGTTCAGGTGTCGGATATGGTGCTCCAGAAGGCGCGGAGACTGGTGGAAGCCGGTCACGACGTGGTGATACTGCTGGATTCGATTACGCGCTTTGCGAGGGCACACAACACCGTTGCGCCGAGCACGGGAAAGATTCTTTCGGGCGGTGTCGAAGCCAACGCGCTTCAGAAGCCAAAGGCCTTCTTCGGAACCGCTCGCAACATCGATGGCGGCGGTTCGCTCACCATCATTGCGACCGCACTGATCGAAACCGGATCGCGGATGGACGACGTGATCTTCGAGGAATTCAAGGGTACCGGCAACATGGAGCTGGTGCTGGACAGGAAGATTGCCGATCGCCGCATCTATCCCGCGATCGACATTTTCAAGTCGGGGACGCGCAAGGAAGAGTTGCTGCTCGACCAGAGCGAGAGCAACCGCACCACCCTGCTCCGGCAGTTTCTTGCGGACATGCCGGAGAGCGAAGCGATAGACTTTTTGCTGAAGCAACTGGCGCGGACCAAGAACAATGCCGAATTCTTCCGCAAGATGGCCGAGGGTTGATGGCCGCAGCTCGGGGTCGATTGCTCGCTGTTGATTACGGCGAGAAGCGCATTGGCTTGGCGATCAGCGATCCAACGGGCACGATTGCGTCGCCGGCCGGTTTCATCGCGCGACGAGCCGGCAAGCGGCCACCAGTGGCGGAACTGATCAAGCAGGCAGAGTCGCTGGAAGCGAAGGGGTTTGTGCTTGGGCTGCCGCTTGACGGAGCCGGCGAAGAGACTCCGCGCTGCGCTGAGGTTCGCGTTGTAGGAGCGGCACTCATCAAGCGCACGGGGCTCCCTGTTCGATACGTGGACGAGCGGTACACGACGTCCGCCGCGCTGCGAAGTGTTCGAGACATGGGCGGATCTACAAGGGGACGAAAGGGCGATGTGGACGCAATGGCGGCGGCGTTGTTGCTGCAGCACGCTCTCAACCTTCCGGACCAAGTCGAATAGCCGATGCGTGACAACCGACCGACTCGGTCCTTACGCAGGACAACCTGCATCGCTGCGCTGGCGATGATTTCGTTGATTTCCGCATGCGGCGGCCCCACGGGTCCTCCGGTACGCGTAATAGTTCCCCGAGGCGCAACGTTTCGCGCGGCCGCCGACTCCATGGCGTCTGCGGGAGTGATCGATGTACCGCTCGCGTTCCGCGTTTATGCGCGCGCACGTGGGCTGGACCGGCAGATTCAGGCCGGCACCTACCTGCTTCGGCGCGGCACGCGCTGGAGCGATCTATTGCGCGCGATGAACGGTGGCACGGGTGTGATCAACCGGATCACCATTCCGGAAGGATTCTCCATCGCGCAGATCACGCCAGTCCTGGTGCGCGCGCTCGGCGTCACTCCAGACTCGGTAGCGGTCGCGGTTCGCGATTCCGGAACTCGCGCGCGCTTGAACGATCCCGCGGAGACGCTCGAGGGATATCTGTTCCCCGATACGTACGTGTTTGCCCCAGGCGCGTCGGCGCGTGAGGCAGTCGCCGAGATGGTCAAGAGATTCGAGCGCGAGTGGACCCCGCACGACGATTCCGTGGCGCAGGCACTGGGTCACAGCAGGCATGAGATCGTGACCATGGCGTCCATTGTGGAGAAGGAAGCGCGTGTGCCCGCAGAGCGTCCGGTGATTGCGGCGGTGTACTACAACAGGCTCAAGGACGGGATGCTTCTACAGGCGGATCCGACGATACAGTACGTGCTCGGACGGCATACGGAGCGCGTGCTGTACAAGGATCTGACGATCGAATCGCCGTACAACACGTACATACATTTTGGTCTGCCGCCTGGTCCGATCGCATCTCCGGGCGGAGCGAGTATTCGTGCTGCACTGGCGCCCGCGAACGTCCCGTATCTGTACTTCGTTGCCGCGCCGGATGGTCATCATGAGTTCCGGACTTCGCTTGCAGCGCACGAACAGGCCAAGCGCGCGATCAAGGCTGAGAAAGCAGCGGCTGAGCCCAAGGCGAGTTCGTCGCGCGCGCGTTAGGCGTGCATCAACCGCGTGAACTGGACTGCTGATGGGAATCAGCTTTGCGTTAGATCCTGTATGGTTTGTTTTGGTGACGTCGCGCGCCAGCGAAAGCTGATGTCGGGCACACTGACATCGCTTCCACTGTGCGACCGGCGCTGACGAGCGGGTGCTGTCTCTATATTGCCAGCCGCGCGCATCTCTGCGCGGATACGGTTGAGGACTGGAGGAAGAACGAAGAGATCGACAAGTTCCGGGTCGAACTGTGTTCCGCGTCCTTCTCCGATCGCCTGAACTGCGACCTCGAAACTCCGGCCAGCCCGATATCGGCGTGAATGAGTAATGGCGTCAAAGGTGTCGGCAATTGCGACGATTCGAGCCGATAGAGGAATTGACTTGCCCTTTAGACGCCGCGGGTAGCCTGAGCCGTCCCATCGCTCGTGATGTGCAACGACCCCTTTTGGAAGATCCGGATAGAATGAGGCAAGCGGCGCCAGGACGAGCGCTCCGCGTTGGGGATGTGTGTGAATCTCCCGGAGTTCGGTCGGGTCGAGGCCTCCGGCGTCGTGAATGACGTCGTACAGCGCTTCGTGAATCTTGCCGATATCGTGGAACAGAGCGACGCGCTCGACGGCGTGGCAAGAGTGTTCGTCAAGCCCCATGGCGTCGGCGATTACGAGGCCGAATCGCGCGACTCTCCGGACGTGAGCACCGGTAACGGGATCATTCGCGTCGATCGCGTTGAGCAGCGTTTCGAGCGCGGCGGCACCCAGCCGCTCGAACTTCGTTGCTGCAGAACGCTGCCGCAGCAACGCTACGGCCGTGGTAGCGAGTGCCGCGATAACCGGCACGGCAGTGCCGATCTGAGCAGCCGGCTTATTTCGGGTCGGCGTCTTATGAGTCAATTTCATGTGCGTTTCTCCATCGCAAGAATCGTGTACTTTGGTGCATGAGTCAATCCGAAGGTCAGGCAGCCGTAGTGTCCGCACGTGGGGCCAAAAGGTGGGACAGCGGGCATCCGTGGATCTTTCGAAGCGACGTTGTCACCGCGCCGGCTCAGGACGCGGGAGTGGTGCAGGTGCACGATCAGCGCGGACGACCGCTGGGTGTCGCGCTCTGGAGTCCGCGATCGGAGATCTCGCTGAGGCTGCTCGACCGCGATCCAGGTGCAGTTATCGACGTGGCGTGGTGGAAGCATCAGATCGGCAAGGCGGATGGACGACGCGCGTCGCTGGGTGCCTCCACGAACGCATGGCGAATCGTTCACGGAGAGGGCGACGCATTGCCGTCGCTTGTGGTGGATCGTTATGACGATTTCCTGGTCGTGCAGTTATCGAGTGCCGGTCTGGAAGCCTGCCGCGCGGATATCGTCGAGGCGCTGATTGGTCTGTTCAGCCCGCGCGGGATCCTGGCTCGCAACGACGCCGGCTCGCGGGTTCGGGAGGGGCTTGAACGTGAAACGGTTCTTCTTCACGGCGAGGTGCCGAGCGAAGTAGAGGTCAGAGAATACGACGTCCGATATCTCGCCGCGCCGTGGACCGGTCAGAAGACCGGTGCGTTTCTGGATCAGCGGGAGAACCGCCATCTGATTGGCAGCGTTGCGCGCGGAGAGGCGCTGGACTGTTTCAGCTATCACGGTTCCTTCGCCCTGCATCTTGCGACTCACGCGGACCATGTCACGGCGATTGATGCTTCGGAATCCGCTCTGGAGCGAGCCGCGGAGAATGCCGCTCGGAACCGACTTGAGAACATTGATTTCGTGACCGCCGACGCTTTCGACTTTTTGCACGCGAAGGAAAGGGAGGGAGTGAGGTACGATACGATCGTGCTTGACCCGCCCGCATTCGCCAAGAACAAGCCAGCGCTGCGGAGTGCGATCCGCGGGTACAAGGACATCAACATGCGTGCGATGCGCCTGCTGACGCCCGGCGGACTCCTCTTTACCGCGAGCTGCAGCTTTCACCTGACGAAGGCGTTGTTTCTCGACATGCTGCGCGACGCAGCGGCGGACTCTGGTCGGCGCATGGTACTTCGCACGGTGACCGGTCAGGCGATCGATCATCCGGAGGTGCTTACGATTCCGGAAACTGGATATCTGAAGGGCGCGCTGATCGAAGCAGAACTCTGACATCGATGATGTTGAAGCTCCAGCGCCGCGCAGTTTTGTAGCATCGCCTGCTATCTCGCAGCTTCCCCTTGCGCGGTGTAACTCGCTGTCTAGCTTCCAGTCTCAATGTCCATCCGGCCGCAGCGATCACTCCGCCACGAATACGAACTCTACGTCGAGAACGAGATCGAGGCGTACAAGGAATCGCTTCCACGCCGGACCATCCTCAAGCTGGGCGACGAGGCTGTTGGAGCGCTGCGTGATGAGCCGCAGCTCGCGCTGACCGAGCTTGTAGTTTGGGAAGAAGTGGACCGGATAATCTTCAAGCGTCTTCGACTCGTGAGATACGAGACATGGCGGCGCAAGCGGCTCAAGGATCAACGCGAGCGTCAGCGACCGGAGCACTGGGGGTTCTCGCCGGACTGCGCTCTTGCGCGCGAGGTTCGGCCGCCGGCGGATTCCAACATCCTTGTGAGCGGCGACGATAACGAAGGCGTGGCGTGCTACCTCGCGGCGCACGGATACGAGGTTTTCGCGGTCGGCAACGAGCATGGCGCCGTGCAGAGAATCGTGAATGCGGCCGAGGAAGCCGGTCTTCTGGACCGGGTGCACGGCTAC
>JBDTAB010000091.1:0-20783 GCA_039924865.1 Gemmatimonadaceae bacterium
GGAGCCCGCACCGCAGGAGCCCGCGACTCCGGCTCCGGTGGCCGCAGCTTCTGAATCCTGGGAGCATCGCGCGGATACCGGCGCTGACCGCACGTGGGGGGCACGGACTGCCACTGAGTCTGCTCACACGCCGCCGCCGACTTCACCGAGCACGGAGCCGACTGCCGAAGGGCATCGCCGGTCCATCAATCCGTTCCTGACTCGTGACCCCGCGCTTCGCGCCAAGCGACTCGCCCGAGCCCTGGTGTCGGACATCGTGGCCTACCACCCGGCGCGGCACGCTGAAGGGTTGCGCGATGGAACGCTGAAGACGCTTTTCCGCGACGAGATCAAGAAGAGCTACGAAGAGTATGTTGATCAGGTGGGGCGTGACTTTGCGAGCACAACAACGCATTTTCAGGATGCGTTGAACGACGTTCTCGCGAGCGGAAAGAAGCTCTTCTAAGGGCGACGCGTTCGCAATCTCCGAGGCACGGTTCGGCAATCGTCATCCCGCGAAAGCGGGGACCCATGTTATCGTTCTCGTAATGCGACGGCAGCAGAAGGCCGCTCGGCAACCGATGGATCCCCGCGTTCGCGGGGATGACGTTTCGTGGCTTGCGTCGCTGGGAATGATGGCTTTCCAAATCCTGTACCTATAATCAACAATGCTCGATCACGAACGGACGCGCATGCTCGAGCGCGCCACACAGCGCCTCGCGGAACTGCGGAGGTATCTTTGACATCGCTGGAAAGCACGAGAGGCTGATTGCCCTCGACGCGCAAACGGCGGGAACCGGTTTCTGGGACGACCGTGAAACGGCGCAAGGCGTAGTTCACGAGACGAAACTTCTCAAGACCTGGCTCGATCCCTTCGAGGCACTGGACGCGCGCGTTTGTAGTGCTGTCGAGCTCGACGAGATGCTGCGTGAATCACCGGACGCGGAAATGCTCGCGGACCTGGACGCCGAGCTCGACGCTATTGACGGAGGGTTGTCGGCGTTTGAACTCCGATCATTGCTCCGTGGCGAAGATGATTTCCGGAATGCCCAGGTTGAAATCGCCGCTGGCGCCGGCGGAACCGAAGCGCAGGACTGGGCCGAGATGCTCATGCGCATGTACACGCGCTGGGCGGAGCGCCGCGGCTTCACGGTCGAGATCCTGGACCGGAGTGAGGGCGAGGAAGCTGGTATCAAGGGAGCCGTAATCGAGATCACCGGCGATCATGCGTACGGCTTTCTCAAGCCGGAGGCCGGCGTTCACAGGTTGGTGAGGATCTCGCCGTTTGATTCGAACGCGAGACGTCACACGAGTTTCGCGTCAATCTTTGTGTATCCTGTCGTTGACGAGGAGATCAACATTGAGATCAGGGAAGAAGATCTCCGAATCGACGTGTATCGTGCTTCCGGTGCCGGCGGTCAGCACGTCAACAAGACCAGCTCCGCGGTCCGCATCACACACGTGCCGACAGGCACCGTCACCGCGTCGCAGCAGGAACGTTCGCAGTACAAGAACAAGGCGACAGCGATGAAGATGCTCAAGAACAAACTGTATCAGGCGGAAGTTGCTCGACGTGAGGCGGAGAAGGCCAAAGTGGATGCTTCGAAGGCGTCGGTCAGCTTCGGGAATCAGACGCGCAGTTACGTCTTTCAACCGTACACCATGGTGAACGATCACCGGACGGAGCTGAAGATCCCCGATGTGCAGAAAGTGATGGACGGAGGGATAGATCCATTCATCGAGGCGTATCTCAAGATGCAGGCAGAGCAGGGAACAGCATGAGCGAAGAGCTGAACTTTATAATGGTGGCGAGGCGTGAGAAGCTCGACGCGCTCCGCGCTGCCGGCGTGGAGCCGTTCGCATACAGTTTCAACCAGAGCCACACGTCGCAGGATGCGGTTGCGCTTGCGCCGGACGATCCCGCTGGTGAATCGGAAGAAGTTGTGCGAGTCGCCGGTCGCATCGTTTCCCTGCGCGCGCATGGGAAGACTACGTTTGCGCACGTCGCGGACGCGAGCGGTCGCGTACAGCTCTATTTCAGGCGAGACGAAATCGGCGGCGCGTACGAACGCATTGGCCTGCTCGACATTGGCGACGTGATCGGTGCGGCAGGCGTGGTTTTCAGGACGCGCAGCGGCGAGCCGACGATCCGAGTCTCGGAGTTTGAAATCCTCGCCAAATCGCTGCGCCCGTTGCCGTTCGGCAAGGACGAAACGGCGGCCGACGGAACCACGGTGAGACACTCTGGCTTCAGTGATCCCGAGCAGCGTTTCAGGCAGCGTTATGCCGATCTCGCGGTGAATCCCGAGGTCCGCGGTGCGTTTGTCGCGCGTGCGCGAATGACGAGCGCGATCCGCGGCTTTCTTGATGCGCGCGGATATCTCGAAGTCGAAACACCAGTGCTGCAGCCGATGTACGGCGGCGCGGCAGCTCGGCCATTCACGACGCGTCACAACGCGCTTGATATGCCGCTCTTTCTTCGAATTGCAGATGAGCTGTATCTCAAGCGGCTCATAGTGGGTGGGATGGAACGTGTGTACGAGATCGGGCACGACTTCCGGAACGAGGGAGTGGACAGGACGCACAATCCGGAATTCACCATGCTTGAGTTCTATCAGGCGTACGCTGACTACGAAGTGATGATGGACCTGGTCGAGCGCCTGATCGTCGTGGCCGCGGACGCGGTGCGAGCTGTGCCGCAGTTTGCCGAAGTCGTGCCGTTGTTCGCCACGCCATTCGCACGTCTCGAGTGGCTCGCGACGGTAAACGCGGGGCTTGGAGAGGACATTTTATCGCTGGGTCAGTCGGCATTGGTGGAACGCGCTAAGCGTTTGAATATTGCGCGCGCGGAGAGCATGAGCGCCCCAAAGTTGATGGACGAGATGTTTCAGGAGCTTGTGGAATCCAAAATTGTGGAGCCCACTTTTGTGGTGGATTATCCGGTCGCACTTTCGCCCCTGGCGAAACCAAAGCGCGGTGATCCGCGGCTTACGGAGCGCTTCGAGTTGTTTGCCAACGGCCGCGAGCTTGCCAATGCTTTCAGCGAACTCAATGATCCGATCGATCAGCGTGAGCGCTTCGAGGCCCAGGCGAGGCTGCGGGCGGCGGGCGATGAGGAAGCCGCCGGTGTGGACGAGGACTATCTCCGCGCCATGGAATATGGTATGCCGCCGACAGGTGGCGTTGGCATCGGAATCGATCGTCTGCTCATGTATCTCACAGGCATTCAGCATATCCGGGACGTAATTCTGTTTCCCACCCTCAGACCGGAATGACCCGTCTCGAGCTTTCGATCGCCTGGCGGTACTTGCGGAGCCGGCGCGGGTCGAAGCTGCTGTCATTCGTCAGCTCTATAGCGATTGCCGGAGTGGTCGTAGGCGTAAGCGCGCTGATCATCATCATTGGCGTGATGAACGGCCTTCAGCACGATCTGCGCGAGAAGATTCTCGTTGGCAGCCCGGACATTCGTGTGCTCACTTACGGCGATGATCTCACGATGGATTCGTGGCACTTTGCGCTGAAGCGTGTGCGCGAAGTTCCCGGCGTTGTTGCAGCCGCACCGTTCGTTCAGAGCGAGGGAGCGATGAATGCCGGTCGCGCGTATGCCAGTGGCGTGTACGTTGTTGGGATACCGGAGCCCGGTTCGGGATATCCTGAAGTAACGAGTGTGCGCGATCACGCTGTGCGCGGCAAGTTTTCGTTCGACAGCAAGGGCGGTCAACACCGTGGTGTAGTGATTGGAAACCTGCTGGCGTCACGATTCAACGTCTGGCCTGGCGACAGCATAAACCTCATATCAGCCGCTGGCGTTCAACAGAATGCCGCCACGGGTGGGTTCGTGCCTCGCGTTTACCGCTTCGAGGTGACGGGCGTTTTCCAGACCGGGATGTACGAGTACGACAATGCCTATGTGTATATCGGGCTCAAGGCCGCGCAGGAATTCGCGGGGATCGACAGCGCTGTCACCGGCCTCGAGGTGCGCACCACGGACCGTTGGAATGCCGGGACCGTTGCGGCCGCGATCACCACTCACATGGGATTCCCGTACAGGACCGTCGACTGGCAGGAACAGAATCACTCGCTCTTCCAGGCGCTCAAGCTCGAGAAGCTCGGCATGGGTGTAATCCTGTTGTTGATTGTCGTTGTTGCGGCGTTCAATATCGTCAGCACACTCTCAATGGTAGTGCACGACAAAACGCGTGAGATCGGCATTCTCAAGGCGATGGGTCTTCGCTCATCAGCGATCCGGAATATTTTTCTGGTTCAGGGACTGGTGATCGGCGCGGTTGGAACGGGTCTCGGTCTTGTAATCGGATTCGCGGGTGCGCTTGCACTCGACAAGTACAAGTTCATCAAGCTTGACCCATCCGTATATTTCATCGATCATCTGCCGGTGACGACGCAACCGCGTGACGTCATCCTGATAGTGATTGCGAGCCTGGTGATCGCGGCGCTCGCAACGCTCTATCCCGCGATTCAGGCGGCCAAGCTGTACCCGGTGGACGCGATCCGCTCCGAATGACGACCGTTCTAGAAAGTCGTGCCGTCACGAAGCGCTACATCGGCGGTGACGGCGTCGCGCTCGATGTGCTGCGTGGTGTTGACCTTCTCGTGGAGTCTGGCGAGATGATCGCCATCATCGGAGAAAGCGGATCTGGAAAGAGTACACTGCTTCACATACTCGGTGGCCTGGACAGACCGACAACTGGTGACGTGTTGTTGGGAGGCAGGTTACTTTCAGACCGTTCTGACGAGGAGCTTGCGGAAGCGCGCAATCGCGGTGTGGGATTCGTGTTTCAGTTTCATCACCTCCTGCGGGAGTTTTCGGCGCTTGAAAATGTTGCGCTCCCGCTTCGCATCGCAGGCCGTGACGTTCAGGAAGCGGAGTCTCGCGCTCGTGATCTGCTGGAGCGGGTTGGGCTCGGCGGACGCCTTCATCACCGTCCGGGGGAGATGAGTGGCGGAGAGCAGCAACGAACGGCCGTGGCACGTGCGCTAGCGGCACAACCTGGGGTTGTGCTGGCGGACGAGCCTTCGGGGAACCTGGATCTGGCGAATGGCGAACGATTGCACGACCTCCTGGCCGAGGTGGTTCGCGACCTCGGAGTCGGCATGGTCGTCGTTACGCATAACATTTCTCTGGCCGAGCGGGCGAAAGCGGTGTATCAGTTGAAGGAAGGAAGTTTGGTGGAAATTGTGATAGGGGCGGAGGGCAGGATCGGTGCTCTGTGAGGTCTGCAAGGAAAACGACGTAGTCATAACCGTCACGGAGATTGACGGGAACGGGGTGCGTCAGGTGCGCCTTTGTGAGCGCTGTGCGGCAGAGCGAGGCCTGCAGGCGTCCGTCGCCGCGCCCCCGCCCGTGATCGGCGACTTTCTCCAGTCGGTGCAGCAGCACATCCCACCGTCCCAGACGGACGCGGTGCGGTGCTCGTTCTGTGGCTCTACCCTACGCGATTTCAGGCAGACCGGACGGCTTGGTTGCCCCTACTGCTATACCGCGTTCGAGCCGAGTCTGAGGGAACTGCTGCGGAAAGTTCACGGCCAGGGTCAGCATCGGGGTCGGGAGTATGCCGGTGGGGCGGGCGGCGCTGGAGCGCTGGAGGCCCCGGTTCCGGCATCAGCGGATCGGCTACGCGAGCGACTCGAACGGGCGATTCGCAACGAAGAATTCGAGTTGGCTGCTTCACTGCGGGATCAGTTGAAGGCGATCGAATGAGCTTCGACCCGGAGAGCCTCCCAGGAGGCGGCCTCGGCTGGATGGACGGCACGGGCGAGGAGGCAGGCGTCGTAGTTTCCAGTCGCGTGAGGCTTGCGAGGAATGTCGAGGGGTACGCCTTCTCCGGTCGCGCCCGGGAGGGTGAGCGACTGCGTGTGCTTTCGCAGATTCGTGATGCACTGGCATTGATCCCAGCGACGCAGGACGGCGTTCTGGTCCGTGTGGACCAGCTGGACGAAACTGATCGGTTACTCCTGCACGAGCGCCATGTTGTGAGCAAGGAGTTGGCCGCCCTCGGTACCGAGTCGCCGCCACGGAGTGGTTCTGCCGTCCATGTAGCGCGCGACTTTTCGATAATGGTGAACGAAGAGGATCACCTCAGAATTCAGGCGCTCCGTTCGGGGCTCGATCTGGAGCGTGCGTTCTCCGACGCGCGGGACATCGACATCGAGCTCGGACAGCGGCTCCCGTTCGCGTACCATCACGAGTTTGGTTTTCTGACAGCGTGCCCGACCAACGTCGGAACCGGGCTCAGGGCGTCGGTTCTTGTGCACCTTCCGGCGCTGGTGCTGACCAAGGAGATCGGCCGTGTTCTGGTAGGCCTTCAGCAGGTGGGTCTGACATACCGAGGCTTATACGGAGAGGGCAGCGAGGTAATCGGAAATCTTTTCCAGATTTCAAATCAGACGACACTCGGAAAATCCGAGCAGGATCTGCTGGATTACCTCCAGGAAATAGTTCGCCACGTCATCGAAAAGGAAGTGGAGGCGCGCAAGGTGCTGCTTCGGGACGCGGAGTATATTCTAGAAGACAAGCTCTGGCGGGCGTACGGGACGTTGCGGTACGCTAGAAGCCTGTCTTTCGAAGAAGCGATGAATCTGTTGAGCGGCGTTCGGCTGGCCGCAGGACTGAAACTGATTGATGGCTTGAGTGTATACAATCTCAACGAGCTCCTTGTATTCACTCAGATGGCGCACCTTGCACAACGCGAGGGTCGTGTTTTGACGGAGGATGAGGCTAGCGCGGTTCGTGCTACTCTCGTACGGGAGACTTTGGAAAGGGCTGCCCAATGAATGGATATAACTTCACGGAGCGGGTGCGCAAGGTTCTCGCAATGGCACGCGAGGAAGCAGCGCGTTTGCACCACGAGTATGTCGGCACCGAGCACATTCTGCTCGGGCTGATTCGCGAAGGCGAAGGCGTCGCAGCGGCGGTTCTCCAAAACCTCAGCATTGATCTCGACGACATTCAACAAAAAATTGAAGAGACGGTAAAGAAAGGAAAGGCTGCTACGGCTACCGGTCCAGATTTGCCGTACACGTCGCGTGCAAAGAAAGTACTTGAGCTCGCGATGGCGGAAGCGCGCGAGCTGAATCATTCGTATGTCGGCACCGAGCATTTGCTGCTCGGATTGCTGCGCGAGGAAAAGGGAATTGCGGCGCAGGTGTTGACCGACGCTGGAATCAACCTGGACGAAGCACGCAAGGAAACGCTGCGACTGCTCGGTACCGAGCTCCCGCAGGGCGGAGGTGCGACTGCAACGAGCGGTGCACCATCAGCTCCACCAGTGGCCAAGGGCGAGAAGAAGTCAAAGACTCCGGCGCTGGATCATTTTTGCCGAGATCTCACGCAGCTTGCTGCCGAAGGACAACTGGATCCCACCATCGGGCGCGCGAAGGAAATCGAGCGCGTGATGGAGATTCTTACGCGGCGCAAGAAAAACAATCCCGTGCTGATCGGCGAGCCCGGCGTTGGCAAGACTGCCATAGTCGAGGGACTTGCGCAGCTTATCGCTACCGGTGAATGTCCGGATTCCCTGCGCGACAATCGCGTGCTATCGCTGGACATGGCCGCAGTCATCGCCGGAACCAAGTATCGCGGTCAGTTTGAGGAACGCCTCAAGGCGGTCATGAACGAGATCGCGCAGAACAAGAACGTCATCCTGTTCATTGACGAACTGCACACGCTTGTTGGTGCTGGTGCGGCAGAAGGTGCAATCGATGCCAGCAACATGCTCAAGCCGGCGCTTGCGCGGGGTGAGCTGCAGTGTGTCGGTGCATCGACGCTCAATGAATACCGCAAGTACATCGAAAAGGATGGAGCACTCGAGCGCAGGTTCCAGACCGTTGTCGTGGAGCCACCGTCAATCGATGACACAATCGAGATTCTGAAGGGGCTGCGCAGCAAGTACGAGGATCACCACAAGGTGACGATTCCGGACGCGACGCTCGTAGCGGCTGCGAAGATGTCGGATCGCTACATCACCGACAGGTTCCTTCCCGACAAGGCGATTGATGTAATCGATGAAGCAGGAGCGCGTGCGCGACTTGCGACACAGGCTCCGCCGCCTGAAGTGGCGGCGCTGAAGCACGACCTGGAAGGAGTGAACGCCGAGAAGGAGACCGCTGTTCGCGACCAGAACTTTGAGCGTGCGGCTTCGCTGCGCGACAAGGAACGGGAGCTGCAGGGTCAGATCAAGCGCGCTCAGGAAGACTGGGACAAGCGTCGGCAGTCGCATCGACCCGTGTTGGACGAGGACAGCATCTCGTTCATCGTGAGCCGGTGGACCGGAATCCCAGTGCGTAGACTTCAGGAAGCAGAAACCGCGAGGTTGCTTCGCATGGAAGACGAGCTCCATGCGTCGGTCATTGGCCAGGACGAAGCGATCAAGGCGCTATCGCGTTCGATTCGCAGAAGCCGAGCTGGCCTCAAGGATCCTCTTCGCCCGATTGGATCGTTCATCTTCTCCGGACCGACCGGTGTCGGCAAGACCGAGCTCGCGCGATCGCTTGCGAAGTTTCTGTTTGCCGATCCGAGCGCACTCATTCGCGTGGACATGAGCGAGTACATGGAGAAATTCTCGGTATCGCGGCTCATTGGCGCGCCTCCGGGTTACGTCGGCTACGAGGATTCGGGGACGCTTACCAAGGCGGTTCGCCGCAAGCCGTACAGTGTAATTCTTCTCGACGAAATTGAGAAGGCGCATCCGGATGTGTTCAATATTCTGTTGCAAGTTCTCGATGAAGGTCACCTGACCGACAACTACGGCAGAGTGATCGATTTCAAGAATACAGTTGTCATCATGACGTCGAACGTCGGTGCGAAGGACATCACCAAGGGTGGCTCACTCGGTTTCACGACGGGTGACACCTCGGATTCGTTCGAGCGGATCGTGCAACGCGTGAAGGAAGAGATGTCGCACACGTTCAATCCGGAATTCCTGAACCGCCTGGACGACGTGATCGTGTTCCATCCGCTGTCTCGCGAGCACATTCGCCAGATCGTGAACATAGTTCTGGGCGATGTGCAGAAGCGTCTGGTGGATGAGGAGCTGGTGCTCCGACTCACCGACGCGGCTGCTGATTTCCTGGTCAACCACGGGTACGACGACAAGTTCGGAGCGCGACCGCTCAAGAGGGCAATTCAGCGGTACATAGAGGATCCGCTGTCGGAGAAGATTCTCATGGCGGAGTTCGCGAAGGGTGACGAGGTAGAGGTGGATGTCGCCCATGAAGGCGAGAAGCTCGAGTTTCGAGTGACGACCAAGGCGAACGCCGCGTCATAGGGTTGTAGGCTCACGCAGGATCGCGCCGTTCGGCGCGGTAATACAGCAAGTAGCAGGAACGACGAAGGCGGGTGAGAGTAAGGTCTCGCTCGCCTTCGTTGCTCCTGCTACTTGCTCCTTGCTCCTTGCCGCTGGCTACCTGGTTAGCGGCGGCGCCGGCGTACTAGCGGAAGCAAGCCGATGATTCCAGTTGCCGTGAGAGCGAGCGAACCGGGTTCAGGAACCGTGCTCGTGGCGTCCAGGTCTGGAGGTGCGTTCTCGTGCGGCTGGTCGCCGTTCGGTGGAACGAACGTGCTGTCGCTGGGCGGAGTGGTGCCCGAATCGATCGCATCGCCTGGAGGCTCGTCACCGGCGGGTGCTGGCGCATCTACCGTACCGGGCGCGGCTGACGTCACGCTTGAGTCGGTTGGGCTTGGCGCCGACACGTCGCCCGGGCGCGCTGGCGGTGTTGCCGCTGGCGGTGTTGCGCCGGCGGTGGGTGTTCCGGGGTCGGATGGCGCCGCGTGGCTGGGCGGCGAAGTGAAAGCAGATGTATGATCGCTGCTGCCGTTCCCGGTGAAACTAAGGAAGAGCGCGGCTCCGACTGCAGCGCTACTGGCGCCGGCGATCCACTTGCCGTTGTGGTGGCTAGCTCCGCTATCTGGCTGAGGCGCGGACTGGGCGGAGATCACACTGATCGGTGCGCCGACGAGAGCGGCACCCGCGAGGAACTTGGCTATACGCATTTTTTCACCTAAAGGAGCTGAGCGGAAAGAATTGCAGTGCGGCTACGTTTTGCTAACGGCTTCGCTGCTCTGAATGGCAAGCCGAGGGCCAGCGTCTCAATGACTGGCTTCTGGATACCTGGGCGTCCCGGAGATCGAAAATACGGTTATCTCGCCCGATTTTTTGCTTCCGCCGGCGCATTACCGAGTCTCAACGGGGAAACTGGCAGTGGCGCGGAAGTTGATGTCGAGGCACGGATGCCACACCTGTCGCTCCGATGCCCCAGGCTGCGGGGTCGGTAAACGCGAACCGCCGCCCCCTGTGTGGGGCGGCGGCAGAAGGTGCTTCGCGTCAGGAAGTAAAGTGTGTTGGGGCGCTCTGGGCGTTCTCGGACCGTGAAGGCCGTGTGCCGAATTGGCCTGGGCCTGTGTGGGTAGGGAAAATCCGATTGTTGCGCGGTTACCGGGTGCGCCTAGGGGTGTCGGCACTGTGCCTGCAATTCTTGAGAGCGGAGTGTGGGCGACTTCGGAAGGAACAGTGCGTGGGAAAAGTTGCGCTGCTCGCGGCTAAACCGAGATCGTATTGGGCGCAACATTTGGCGTGTACCGGTGTCGAAAGGGCCGCACAATCGACCCTAATTCCGAGTCAAACACTGGATGGGCTCAAACCTTTCGGCGTGGTATATTAGACGGATGTTCAAGTTTGCTGGGAGCCTGCTGGCCTTAGCGCTGGTAGGGCTCCCTTTGTTCGCCCAAGGGGCTGATTCCACGGCAGCGGGCCGATGCACTGTTCCAGACACGATAACGGTGACTGGAAATTCCAGGGTCGATGATGCGACAGTACGCGCAACAATCGGCCTTCTTCCAAGAACAACACTCAATTTCCGCGACGTGCAGGCTGCGGTGAAGGCGTTGTACGCGACCGGTAACTACGATGACATTCACGTCATCTGTACGGTGGACCCGAAAACGGATCGTGCGTCGCTCGACGTGAAGGTGAAGGAGCGTCCCGTGCTTGCCGCGATGTCGATTCACGGGGTCGATCAGGTGTCCAAGAATGATGTTGCGGACCGACTGCGACTTCCCGTTGGACTCTCGGTAGATCCTGCCAAAATCGCCGAGTCCGTCGAGCGGACGGATTCGCTTTACGCGAGCAAGGGATTCTATCTGGCGCGGGTTGCCGTTGACTCTTCGCTCTCGGGCGGCCAGCTGACGCTGACGTTTACCATCGACGAAGGACGACGCGTCGCAGTTTCCGGAGTCGTCATCAGTGGTAACAAGGCGATTCCATCGCGCGCCATCGTGCGCGCGATGCAGACAAAGCCGGAGGGCTTCTGGTGGTTCCGCAACGGCGAGTTCGATGACGGCACATTCGCCGGCGATCTGACCGATCGGATTCCATCACTCTACGCGAGCCGCGGTTACATCGACTTCAGGTTGCTTCAGGATACAATGATTGTCGATCGCGACAACGGAAAGGGAGAGGTCAAACTCAAGGTCGAGGACGGCCCCAGGTATACCGTGGGCGACTTCGAGGTTTACGGCAACAAGCGCTTCACGACCGGCCAGCTCAGGAACTACTTCCCGTTCGACAAGGATGACCATTCGCTTGCGCAGTCGGCGCTCGGCTTCATCCACCCGTCGTACAAGAATCCCAAGGGCGCATTCGATCAGGCGCGCTGGGACGCTGCAACGGAGCAGGTGAAGGAAGCGTACAGCAACGAGGGTTACATCTATTCGACTGTAAATCCCGTTGAGGTGCGTGTTCCTTCCACGGACTCGGTGCGCAAGGTGAACCTTCGGTGGGAGATCAATGAGGGATCGCCGGCGATCGTGAACAGGATCGATATCACGGGAAACGATTACACATATGCGTCCTGCATTCGTGAGCAGATCGTGATGGCGCCGGGCCAGGTGTTCAAGCGCGACTATCTCATGCGCAGCTACCAGAACATCTCGAATCTCAATTTCTTTGAATCGCCGCTTCCGGAGCCGGACATCAAGCCGGACAGCACTGGCGATGTGGACATCACGTTCAAGGTCAAGGAAAAGCGCACCGGAAACGTCAATTTCGGTGCGTCGATGGGTCAGGGGACCGGCCTGGGCGGTTTCATCGGACTGGACCAGCCGAATCTCTTCGGGCGCTGCAAGCGTGCCCAGCTGAATTGGCAGTTCGGCAAGTACATCAACGACTTCAGCCTCACGTATTCGGATCCCAACATTCGCGATTCCCGGATCACTGGATCAATTACGGCGTACAATACGAGGACGCGATATACTATTGCCGATCTCGGACAGAGCACTCGTATTGGTGGCCAGTTGCAGTTTGGATTGCCAGTGCCGCACTCGTATTACAGCCGACTGTTCGTGTCTTATGGTGGAGAGTCGGTGAAGTATGGAGATAATAGCGGGACACTTCTCAGTACGATCATTACGAATTGCAAGAGTTGCTTCAGGTCATCCGTTGGGGTGTCTTACCAGCACGATACGCGGATTGGCATGCCGTTCGCGACGCAAGGTGGATTGCAGACGGTAAGCGCGGCGTTCAACGGCGGCCCGCTTGGCGGAACGGCGAACTTCCAGAAATACACGACGGAGTTTCGCTCGTACGCACCGCTAGCATACATCGGTGGCAACGTACTGGGAGCGGAGCCGCTGACGTTCGTTGCGGGACTTACGGCGCGCGCAGGCGCGGTGCTCGGTGATCCGGGTCCGTTCTTCTCGTCGCAGTCGTTCGCACTTGGTGGAACCCAGTATGGAGAGCCGCTCCGCGGTTACTGCGAATTCTCGATCACGCCGGCTGGGTACGATCCATCTGCATGTAATGGAAACGCGAAGACAACATCGTTCGGCAATGCGTTCTTTGTGACGACAGCTGAGCTTGGACTTCGAATCAATCAGTCTCTGTATCTGAACGTGTTTGCGGAAGGCGGCAATGTTTGGGCGCGGCCGCGCGATTTTGATCCAACGCGCCTGTTTCGTAGTGTTGGCGTAGGCGGGAACGTTGTAAGCCCGTTGGGCCCTCTTGGTGTCGACTTCGCGTACGGCCTGGACAGGGTTGACGCGCAGGGACGCTCTAACCCGGGGTGGAAAGTCCACTTCAAACTTGGACAGTACTTCTAGGAAACTATGATGAGCAAATGGATGCACTCCGCGATGTTTGCGGCAGCAACACTCGCAGTGGCTCCGTCGGTATTCGCTCAGGCGAGCCCGACAAAGCTGGGTTACATCAACTCGCAGAAGATTCTCGCCGAAGCGCCCGGGCGGGCGGAGGCGGAGTCGACATACAACAAGGAGATGGCGACCGCGCGGGTTCAAATCCAGAACATGGATGACTCCTTGAAGACGATGATCGCGGCGTACGACAAGGCAGCTCCGACGCTCGACAGTGCACGTCGAGAGTCTCGCGGTGCCACGATCCGCAACACTGAGACAGAATTTCAGAAACGTGCATCGGATCTCAACAATCAGATGCAGCAGCGTCAGGCTGACCTCGCGCGACCGTTGATGGATCAGGTTTCGAAGGTGCTCGACGAAGTTCGGGCAGCCGGCGGTTACACGATGATCTTCGATGTTGGCGCACAGGGAAGTGCTCTTGTGTCCGCGGACAAGACTCTTGATCTGACCGATCAGGTGCTTGCGAGGCTAAAGGTACTTGGTCCGCCAAAGGCAGTATCGTCGACCAATCCAGCGTCGGCGACCAAGAAGGTGGGACCAGCAGAAAAGCCGGCGGGCGTGACGCGTCCGAAGCCGTGATCAGCCGATGGCGCTGACGGCGCGGGAGATCGCGCAGCTCGTCCAAGGCGAATTGCGCGGTGACCCGGAGTCGGCAGTGGATGGCGTGGCAGCGCTCGACAGGGCGGGGCCGCGCCATGCTACGTTTCTGGCCTCGCCGCGGTATGTCTCGGAACTCGCTGACAGCCGCGCCGCGGTCGTTCTTATCGCGCGCGAAATGGCAGATGCGCCCACGGCGTGCCCGTCGCGCGTGATAGTGGAGAAGCCGTACGAGGCGATCCAGCTCTTGCTTCCGAAGCTATACGACCTCGCACCAGCGGAACCGTGGGTTTCGCCTACGGCGCGACTCGGTCGTGGTGTGCAGCTCGGCGCCGGAGTCCGCATCGAGGATTACGTGGTCCTCGGCGATGGTGTTTCGGTCGGCGATGGGAGCCGGCTTTACCCGCACGTTACGGTGTATAGCGGCGGAGTCATCGGGGCACGCTGCGTGATTCATGCCGGCGCGCGGATAGCGAACGACGGGTTCGGTTACGTCTTCAGAAACGGTCGACACGAGAAAATTCCTCATGTCGGTCGATGCATCATCGGAGACGATGTCGAGATCGGAGCGAATGCGACGATCGACCGGGGAAGTGTCGGGGACACCGTTATCGGACCGGGGACAAAGATCGACAATCTCGTGCAGATTGGTCACAATGTTAGAATCGGGTCGTTGTGCCTGGTGATCTCGCAGGCTGGGATCTCTGGATCGGCGCGGATTGGGAATGGGGTGATTGTCGCTGGGCAGGCGGGAATCGCGGGCCACGTTCATATAGGCGATGGAGCACGGATCGCGGGGCAGGCTGGAGTGTTTGGCGATGTTCCGGCTGGCGAAACCTGGTCGGGTTATCCAGCCAGGCCCCATCGCGAGGCTCTGCGTGCGACGGGGGCATTGTTCAAATTGTCGGCGATGATGAAGAAATTGGAGAAATTGCTCGAAGCAGAGAAGTCGGAATGACGCGCCGTACTATCTCGACACCCACCACTGTAAGTGGCGTAGGACTGCATCTGGGGCGCGCATGCGAGTTGACATTTCGGCCGGCTGCGTCGGGTAGCGGAATTTCGTTTCGGCGAACCGATCTTCCTGGACGGCCAACGATCCGAGCACGCGTTGAAGAGGTTACGGCGACTGAACGCCGCACACAGCTAGGCGAAGGCAAGGTGGCAATCCACACCGTGGAGCATGTTCTGTCTGCGGCGGCTGCGCTCGAACTGGACGATCTCATGATCGACATGAGCGGCCCCGAGCCACCGATTCTGGATGGAAGCTCGGCGCCATTTTACGACGCACTCATCAGCGCGGACATCGTTGAACAGGCGGGCGAGCCGGAATACCTGACGCTTTCGGAACCGCTAAGAGTGATCGACGGGAATTCCGTTTATGAAGCGCACCCCGCGGACGAACTATCGCTCGATGTGACGATCGAGTTCGCGCATCCCGTCATTGGACGTCAGACAGGGAGCTTTGTCGTTGGGCGCGAGAGCTACCGTCACGATTTTGCGGCTGCGCGAACTTTCGGCTTTCTTAATGAAGTTGAGGAGCTACGCGCGAAGGGTCTCATCAAGGGGGCGTCGACGGACAACGCCCTGGTCCTCGACGATACGGGCGTGGTTGCGAACGAGCTCCGCTGGGATGATGAGTTCCTGCGCCACAAGGCGCTCGACTGCATCGGTGATCTGTCGCTGGCTGGCGCGAGGGTGCATGCTCGAATAGTTGCCATCCGGCCGAGTCACAGAGGAACGGTGACGCTTGTGAAGGAAATGGTGCGCGCTGGTCGGCGCAGCAAGTCAACGACGAAAGGGGTGAGTGGCATGGCTGGGACGATGTCGATCGAAGAGATAATGAAGGCGCTCCCGCACCGATACCCGTTTCTCCTGATTGATCGTATTCTGGAGATTGACGGAATGCATCGGATCGTGGGTTTGAAAAACGTCACGATCAACGAGCCGTTCTTTCAGGGACATTTCCCCGGTCACCCGATAATGCCAGGCGTGCTGATAATTGAGGCGATGGCGCAGGTCGGCGGAATGATGTTGATGCGTGGTCTCGAGGACACGGAGGATAAGGTGGTTTACTTCATGTCGCTCGACAAGGTTCGGTTTCGCAAGCCAGTCACGCCAGGTGACCAGATCATCTTCGAGCTTGAGGTACTTCAGATTCGCGGCGTAGTCTGCAAGATGCGCGGGGTCGCGAAAGTTGACGGAGAGCTCGTTGCAGAGGCGGAGATGGTAGCCATGGTGCGCGATAGATGAAAGCACGAATCCATCCAACCGCAATGGTGTCGTCGTCGGTCGAGCTCGGAGCGGACGTCGAAGTCGGGCCTTATGCGATGATTGGTGACGAGTGCATTGTCGGAGACGGGTGCGTGATTGCGGCGCGTAGCACTCTGGAGCGTTACGTGACTCTCGGCCGGGGTGTCAAGATCGGAATTGGCACAGTGCTGGGAAGTGATCCACAGGACCTGAAATTCAAAGGCGAACGAACGACAGTGGAGATAGGTGACAATACTGTAGTCCGCGAGTACAGCACAATCAATCGCGGCACGTCGCAATCGTTCAAGACGAGCGTCGGGGCCAACTGCTTTATCATGTCCTACGTCCATCTCGCCCATGACTGCCACATTGGGGAGGGCGTAGTACTCGCCAACATGGTGCAGCTGGCGGGCCACGTCACAATAGAAGACAAGGCGATAATCTCGGGCGTTACCGCGGTGCACCAGTTCACGAGGGTGGGTCGGAACGCGATTGTTGGTGGCTGTTCGCGTGTATCCAAGGATGTTCCACCTTTCGTGAAGGCAGTCGGCAATCCGATGAAACTGTACGGGCTTAATTCCATCGGCTTGCGGCGCAACGGCTTTTCTCCTGAGACCATTCTGGAGCTCAAGCGTGCTTACCGGCTATTGTTCCGATCCGAACTCAACCTTGCGCAGGCGCTCGAGCGCGTGACGACAGAAGTGGAACAGATTCCCGAAGTGCTCCACCTCGTTCAGTTCGTAGAAGCGAGCCACCGCGGAGTAGCAATTTGAACCCAGTTCGCGTTGGCGTGGTTGGAGCCGGGGCACTTGGCTACCACCATGTCCGCCTCTTGCGCCAGATGCCGGAGTTTCGCCTCTCGGGTTTTGTGGAAGCTCGCCCGGAGCGTGCGGCGCAGGTATCGGAAGAACTGGAAGTACCGGCGTATAGCGACCTCGATACCCTGCTAAACGACGTCGATGCGGTCACGATCGTTGTTCCGACGCCTCGTCACTTCGAAGTGGCGCGCAAGGCACTCGCGCGCGGCAAGCATGTGTTGATCGAGAAGCCCATTACAGCCACCGTCGAGCAGGCGGATGAACTTCTGGATATTGCCGCTCGCACCGGTGCGATCATACAGACGGGACACGTCGAGCGATTCAATCGCGCGGTTCGCGCGGCGCTTCCCTACGTCGAACATCCGCGGTTCATCGAGAGTGACCGGCTTGCTCCGTTCAGCGTACGCGGGTCCGACGTTGCGGTCGTGCTGGATCTGATGATCCACGACATCGACCTCATTCTGACGCTCGTCCATTCCAACGCCGCGAACATTGCCGCGGCCGGGATCCCGGTACTTACGCGGACAGTGGACATCGCGAACGCACGAATCACCTTCGAGTCCGGTGCTGTCGCCAACATAACGGCGAGCCGAATCTCACGGGAGCGCGTGCGCAAGGTGCGCATTTTTCAGCCGAACGGATATCTGTCGCTTGATCTCGGCGCAGGGAACGGAGAATTCTTTCGGTTGAAGAAGACGGACGATTTGCATGCTCTGGTTGCGAGCGGAGCGACGCCGGATCTTGCGGATTTCGTCGAACGCATCGCGCTCGAGGCGCCTGAGGGCGAGCCATTGAAGTTGGAGTTCGAGAGCTTCGCCGCGGCGGTTACAGGCACTGCTCCGCTCATGATCAGTGGTACGGACGGCAGGCGCGCTCTCGCGGTGGCACTGCGAATTGTGAGAGATATAGAACTCAACGCTGCGTCGCTCAGTGCGTGAAGTACTGTTCGTCGCCGGAGAGGCCTCCGGCGACATGCACGCGGGGAGCGTTGCCGCGCATCTCCGTCAGGCCCGCCCCGACCTGGCGATGGCCGGCGTCGGTGGCTCGCACATGCGCGCGAGCGGCGTCGAGATAACGCGTGATTATTCAGAGCTTGCAGTGATGGGATTTGTCGAGGTGCTCAGGCACATTCCCAAGCACGCGGCGCTGTTGCGAGAACTGCGTGCACGGCTTTCGACGGGCAGAGTCGCCGTCGTAGTACTGATTGATTATCCGGGCTTCAACATGAAGGTCGCTGGCGCTGCGCGCGATGCGGGCGTGCCCGTGCTCTACTACGTCACGCCTCAGGTTTGGGCGTGGGGTGCCGGCCGGCTTCCCAAACTCGCGAAACTGATCGACAAGGCTGCAGTGATACTGCCGTTCGAACAGCCCCTCCTTGAAGGTTACGGCATCGACGCGACTTTCGTCGGCCATCCGCTACTCGACCGCGCGGGTGATCTCGCGACGCGCGAAGTTGCGCGTGGACGACTAGGAATCTCGGGCACGGAACGCGTACTTGCGCTCTTTCCCGGAAGTCGCGCGCAGGAGATTGCGAGGCACCATGCTCCGTTCATTGAATCGGGGCGCGAAATGGTCCGGCGCTTTCCGGGTCTCCGCGTAATATTGCACGCTGCGCCGACGGTGGACTTGAGCGGGCTCTATTGTCCTTTCGAAATAAAGCACGGTGCGTCATTCGATCTGTTTCGCGCAGCTGACGTGGCGCTGTGCAAGAGCGGGACGACCACTCTGGAAGCAGCGATCGCTCAATGTCCGATGGCTGTCGCTTATCGAACTGGTGCGGTGTCGTATGCGATCGCGCGCCGAGTGGTGAAGATTCCATACATCGGCCTCGTCAACGTGGTTGCGGGTCGAGAGATTGCGAAGGAGTTCGTGCAAGGAGCACTCGAGCCGCGACGGGTCGCTGACGAGCTGTCGCGACTTATGGACGACGAAGCGTATCGCGAGGTTCAGCGGAAGGGATTGCTTGAGGTCCGTCAGCGGTTGGGCACTCCTGGTGCCGCGGCCAGGGTAGCGGAGATGATCTCCGAGCTTGCCGGGTGATAAAGGCCGAGAAGGCGGTTACGCAGCTCGACGGGAAGCAGAGAATCGGCGCGTTACTCGGTCCCATTCTGCTGCGCCTTCTTTACTCCACGTGGCGTGTGCGCGAGGTAAATGATGCGCCGTGGAGGGCTTTACGTGCCGATCGCAAGCCGTTCGTGTTGGCGCTGTGGCATGGACAGATGCTCCCGCTCGTGGTGCAGCATCGATCGCAAGGCATCAAGATTCTCATCAGTGAACACAGTGATGGGGAGATCATCGCGCGGATCGCGCACCGGCTGGGGCTGGACACGATTCGGGGATCGACGACGCGGGGCGCAGCGCGCGCATTGCTTGCAATGTGTGATGCGCTCCAATCTGGAAACGAAGTGGCCGTTACGCCGGACGGTCCGCGCGGTCCGGCGAGAAGCTTTGCGAGCGGCGCGATAGTGGCCGCGCACAGGGCACACGCGCCGATCGTTGCGATCGGCGTTTTCGCGTCGAAGGCGTGGCGACTGCGAAGCTGGGACGCTTTCATGATACCGAAACCATTTTCGCGCGTAACCGTCGCGTACAGCGACCCGATCTACGTGGAGGCAGCCGATGCTCGGAGTGCGGCGGAACAGGCTCCACAGTTTGAGTCGGCGATGCGTGCCGTTGAGGCAGCGGCGGAGCGGGCTGGAACGGCCTCGTGATTTTCGAACAGATATGGTACGGGAGATCCGCCGGCTCCTGGGCGGTGCGTGCTCTTCTGACGCCACTTTCGTGGGTTTACGCGTCGGTGATATGGGCGAGAAACGTCCTTTACGATCGCGCGGTGGTGGCAAGCCATGCGTCCAGCATACCAGTAATCAGCGTCGGGAATGTGAGCGTTGGCGGGACTGGGAAGACGCCTGTCAGCGCATATCTCGTCGGCCTACTGGCGAAGGCCGGCCACAATCCGGCAATCGTGATGCGGGGCTACGGAGACGATGAGCGCCACCTCCACGCGCGCTTGAACCCCGCTACGACGGTGGTTGCTGACCGAGACAGGGTTGCGGGCATTGCGACCGCCATGTCGATGGGGGCGGATGTCGCGGTGCTTGACGACGCGTTCCAACATCGGAGGGCACGGCGCGACCTGGACATCATTCTGGTGAGTGCGGACAGGTGGACCGACGATGCGCGCTTACTTCCGGCCGGACCGCTCCGTGAGCCGCTGTCGTCGCTCACTCGAGCCGGATTGGTCATCGTAACGCAGAAGAGCGCCACGGATTCCACTGCAGATCGCGTGTCACAGGCAGTCCGAGCGATTCGCGGAGTTGGCGCTCCCGTGTTGGTGGCTCGGTTGACGCCCGAAGCGATCGTTTCTGTCGTGACCGGCGACAGGATCCCCCTAGACTCCATTAGGGGCGAGCGTGTGCTCGCCATTGCCGGAATTGGCGATCCGGCCAGCTTTTTCACGCAGCTGGAGCAACTCGGCGCGATCGTAACCAAGCGGCCGTTTCGCGATCACCACCCGTACAGTGACAAGGACGCTCGGCGGCTGGTGGCCGAATCGGCGGGTCACAAATATGTTGTCGCCACAGAAAAGGATATCGTGAAGCTGACGTCGCTCTGGCCTGCCAAGAGCGCAGAGCTTTGGTATCTTTCACAAGCTGTTTGCCTCACGGAGGGGACGTCTCTCGTCGCTGCAGCACTCGCGAATTTATTCCAACGAGCCACTTCAATCTCGTCATAATGGCCACCGACAAACGCGTTTCGACTTCCAACATTGTCCACCCGGACAAGGACCCGGTTTTGAACGAAGAAAATCCATTCGACTCGATGATGTCGCGCTTCGACCATGCGGCGGAATTATTGAGTCTCGAGCCCGGTATCTACAAGGTCCTCCGGCATGCGGAGAAACAGATCACAGTGTCCTGTCCGATCGTACTGGACAACGGCGAAGTCGAAGTATTTACTGGGCACCGTGT
>JBDTAB010000092.1:0-3602 GCA_039924865.1 Gemmatimonadaceae bacterium
CAGATCGGGCGACAGGTGATCGTGCACCAACGGAAGCAACGCGTCCAGATGTGCTTCGACCAGAGATCGAAGCACCTTGTAGGAGATACCTTCGGTAGCCGGGTACACCGAAAGCACGCGGCCGCCGTTCGTCGGCTTCTCATCTACTCCAAGATTGACGTACTCCCGCGGCGTGAGCTGACGACCGTGAAAGAATCGAACCGGTCCGCTTAGCAGGAGATTGTCATCCTTGCGAATTACGCGATCCAGAAATGGCTGGCCTGGCCACGCTGCTTCGATTATGCCGCTGTCATCCCGCACTACCGCCTGAAAGATCCGCAGTCCCTTGCGCGTCGGAATCACACCTTTTGAAATGACGCGCCCAATCACTGTCGCGTCCATTCCAGGCTCGAGCGACGAGATTCGGAGCACCGTGCTCGCATCCTCGTAGCGGCGCGGCACGTGCCACAGCAAATCGCCGGCGGTGATGATGCCCAACTTGCGCAGCGACTCCGCGCGCGCCGGCCCGATGCCCTTGAGAAAATTGATCGGCGTATCGAGGCGCACTCGGCCTCCGGCCGGCGCCTCTCGGGCGCTGCGGGCCATCAGTCGCCGATCACCTCACGAGAGAAACGCGCCGCATCGAACTGAAGGAGATCGGATGCCTTCTCGCCGATGCCAACGAACTTCACCGGAACATCAATCGCTTCATGAACGGCAACTACAACGCCGCCGCGAGCGGTCCCGTCCAGTTTCGTAATTACGATACCGGTGAGCGGCACCGCCTCCGCGAATGTGCGTGCCTGACTTACCGCATTCTGACCAATAGTACCGTCGAGCACGAGCAACGTCTCATGCGGAGCACCAGGGAGTCGTTTGCCGATCACCCGGTTGACCTTGCGAAGTTCTTCCATAAGACTGCCGCTGGTGTGAAGCCGGCCGGCTGTGTCCACGATCACCACATCCACACCGCGCTCCAGCCCGGCGTCGATGGCATCATACGCAACGGATGCCGGATCAGTACCAGGCGCCGCTCCCACAAACTGCGCTCCCGTTCGCTCCGCCCAGACTCGTAGCTGGTCGATCGCGCCGGCGCGAAATGTATCGGCGGCGCCGACAAGGACGGACTTGTTCTGAGATTTCAGAACGCTCGCGATCTTGCCAATGAAAGTCGTCTTACCAGCTCCGTTCACGCCGACGACCAGAATTACCAACGGCTTCGCCGCTGACGTCGCGAGCGAAGGATCAGAGTTTCCAGCTCGAAGTGCTTCTTCCACTCCCTTGCTCAGCGCCGTTCTAAATTCATCGCTGGTCTTGATGGAACCACGCTGAGCCTGCCGGGATATTTCATCCACAAGCCGGAGGGTTACGGGAACGCCGAAGTCCGACTCCAGCAGTATTTCCTCCATCTGTTCGAGCGAACCCTTGCTGACGCCGCCGCGCGCGATGACGGTAACATCCGTCAGCGCGACATCCTTGATTCTTTGCCAGATCGACCGTTTTGGAAGGTCGCCCTGTTTCCGGGAGAGAAATGCCATTTATGATTAAGACCGCGGCACGCGTGTTCGAGCCGGCGCGAAAGGTCGGAATCGTACCATCGCCGCAACCACGCGACGTGACACGAGTAGTAAATGTCGTAATTTACCCTGCTGGAGCTTCAGCCCGCTCATCCGACCAGGACTGCCTGAATCTGTCTGGCACAGTCCTTCCAGCGACGATGATCATCGACTTGTAGCCACATATGTACATCATCATCGCAATTTGCGTCTTTGCAGCCATAGCACTGCTACTCCTCGTTGACCTGGTGAAACGCAGGAAGCGGAAGCGCAGATATCCTCATCAGCCAGACGGGGTTCGCCGCTGTACTAATTGCGGGCGCCCGTTACCACCGGGTTCGACTGATTGCGCCCACTGCGGATCCGACTCCGTAGTGATAGTCGTGTGATTGGTATGTCGCACCAATGTGCTGGACATAAAAAACCCGCTCGAGTTCAGACTCGGGCGGGTTTTTGGGCCATGTCTCCAACTATCGCATTGCGACTTGTTTGGAAGCCGAGAGGCTCGGGTTTGCAGCCGCCATCACGGCGAGCGTGTGGTTACGAATTTCCTTGAACAGAGCAGTCTCTGAAGCTGATACCGGCTCGCCACTTTGGTTGCGAAGCGCCACCTTCGGATCGTGTGCGACACCGTGCTCGCGAATCTCGAAGTGAAGATGCGGACCGGTCGCCCATCCAGTCATGCCGACATAGCCGATCGTCTCGCCCATCGTGACATGCGTACCAGCATGAATACCCCGCGCGAAGCGACTCATGTGACCGTAACGGCTTACCATACCATTGCTGTGACGTATGTCGATCATGTTGCCGTAACCGCCGGCCCTGCCGGCTGATACGATAACGCCATCGCCGATCGCGTGCACAGGAGTTCCCATCGGAGCCGCATAATCGGTTCCCGTGTGATTCTTCCAGGTTCCGAAAATCGGGTGCATTCTCCGCCCGAACACCGAGGAGATCCTCCGGAAGTTGACCGGCGTACGGAGGAACGATGCGGTCAGTGACTTGCCGCGTCCGTCGAACCATTCGCTGTTCGACGTCTTGCTCTTGAAGTGGATCGCCTCGACAACTTCGTCACCGAGCGAGAACTTGGCGCCGAGTATCTTGTTGACAATCACCTTGCCGTTGGGCTTCTGGAGTCGCTCGACGAGAACGTGAAATTGGTCGCCATCATCCAGGTCGCGTGACATGTCGATGCGGTGCTCAAAAATGTCGGCGAGATGCCACGCGATGGAACGCCGCTGGCTTGCTGGGAGTTCGCCCTGCCCGACCGCCTGAAGCGACGCGGACAGCGAAGAATGAATCGTCCCGGTCAGCGTTACGGTATCAATGCCCGGCTGAAGCGACGCTTCTACTATCACGGGACTGAACTGCAGATCGGGAGAGTCCGCTGATACCGATACTACTGCGGGAGGGAGCGTAGTTACGGCGGTTGCCGCCACTGCACTGTCGACAGCGGCACTGGCAATCTGGCTCGAGGGTGCCGCGACGCCGATACTTACGGCTGGAGTGAGACGGATGGCTGCCAGAGCCAAGAGTCCGATTACTCCATATGTGGCACCGCGGGCTGCTGCGTTAGTCAATCCATCTGCCTCCGAATAAAGGTCGGAATCTCCATATCACTCAGTTCCTGGTCCCGACCGTCATTCGAGGACGATGCTGGATTGAAAGGCGTCACGCGCCGAGGAATCTCGGGAATCGAAAGCGGGCTGGGTCGTACCGGGCCCGTTCCCCCTGGAGTGCCAAAACTGGGGCGGGTCCGCGTCTGGTGGAGCGGAATCACTGGCGCACCGCGAACAGGGTGCTGTACCGTGCTACCAAACACAGGCTGAACGGCTGCGCCTGCTACTGCGCGATCAAAACCGGTCGCAATGACCGTAACGCGAATCTCGCCGTGCATCGCTGGCTCGTGAACCGCACCGAAAATGATCTCTGCTTCTTCGCCAACGGCTTCGTGAACTATCTCGTTGATCTGGTGGACTTCGCCAAGAGTAAGATCCTCGCCGCCAGTAATGTTGACGAGCACTCCGGTGGCGCCTGAAATCGAGACGTTGTCGAGCAGCGGACTCG
>JBDTAB010000093.1:0-9630 GCA_039924865.1 Gemmatimonadaceae bacterium
TCCACACGGGTTCGCTGTCCCAATTCGATTATTTCGGGCGCGCACTGCACGACGTCTGGACAGCAACGCCAGATTTGAGGCCATATACAGCCCTCGTCCCCGCGGTCGATCTGAACGAGAAGAACACAGTGCAAAGCGTTGGCGCGGCAGAGTCGGCCAAGCTTGACCTATCCGCGGCGGATCGCGCGGATGAGAATCTTTTCAACAGGATACTGTGGAGGGCGATCAAGGGCGAACGGGTACCGTATCCCGGAATTGTCCGTGTATCGGGGCTCGAGTGGCGGGGCGCACGGTAACGGCCACAACGACGATGTTCGGTGTCATGTAGCCGACAGGTGAGGTCGGTTAAGTTGCTCTCGTGACGCCTGTTTCAATTGCCGCCAGGTCAGTACAGGTCGCCCGGCGTGCCATGGCATGCCTGGGCGTGCTCCTCGTCCTCGATGCCAGCCCCGTACTCGGGGCCCAACAGCCGCTGAGTCGCACGGAAGCGATCCAGGCCGCGCTGGGGAAGTCGGTACTCGTGACTGCAATCAGCGCGGACACACTGGCCGCCGGGGCGCGACTCCGGTCGGCACGCGAGTATCCAAATCCATCACTGACCCTGTCCCAGTCGAAGGACGCGCCTCAAAGCCATTTCTTGTTTGATGTTCCGCTGGATTTGCCTGGGATTCGAGGTGCGCGTGTACGTGCGGCCGAGGCTGGTCGCGCGAGTGCTAAATTCGGATTCCTTGCCGCGCGTGCCGCGATCGAATTGAACGCTGATACGATGTACACTACGGCACAGGGTGCTGAACTCCGTGCTGTGCTCTCGCACTCCACGGCGGTGGACGCCGCCAAGTTGCTATCTGATACAAAAGCGCGCAGGGACGCTGGTGACGCAAGCGACCTGGACGTGAATCTCGCGGAAGTATCTGCGGCACAGGCGGCCAACATCGCCAACACTGACTCGCTCGAAGCCATCGATACCCGACTCGAACTGCAGGCTGCGATGGGTCTACGTGGCGACACCGTAGTGGTCGAGTTACGTGACTCTCTCGCCGCTCCATCTGCTGGAATCATTCCGCCGGCAGCGGGCATTGGTACTTCGCCGATTGTTGCCGCCGCAAACGCCGCGGTTACGGCAGCGCAGCAGACGCTCGTGTTCGAGCGCAGAAGGGCGATCGGCGTGCCGTCAATTCAGTTTGGCGCTGACGCTCACGATCCAGCCGGTGGGCAGAAGGGATTACTACCCACGGTTGGAATTGCGCTTCCACTGGCACTGTTCAACCACAACGCTGGCGCGATCGACGCTGCTCACGCCGAGGTCACTCGTGCGCAGGCTGGGCTTGAGATCGCGCGACTTGACGCATCGACACAGCTCGCGCGGGCGCGCCGTACGAGGTCGGTCGCCGAGTCGCGCATCGAACGTGATCGGACCATAATGGAAGCTGCAACCCGTAATGTGTCGATGGCGGAACTTGCATACGCTGCCGGCGAGATGGCGATCGGCGACATCCTTGCAGCACGCCGTGCACAGTACGATGCGCAGGCGCAATACGTAACTGATCTGGTATCTGCCAATGTTGGAGCGGCGCTGGTCCGGGTGCTCACGGCTAACGGGGTTACACAATGATGTTTTGTAGACCGATGCTTGCGCTCACCGGACTGCTCGCACTGTTTGCGTGCCGAAAGAAAGACACAGCCGACGAAGCGACTGGAACTCCGATAGTCACCGTGGAGACGGCGCGGGTAACTACTGCTTCGTTCATTCCGCTGGTGCGCGCGATTGGTACGGTCGTATCCAGCCCGACCGGCTACGCCGAGTTGAGTGCGCCCGTACCCTCGCGAGTTGCCCGGGTCCTTGTTACGGCGGGTCAGGCCGTACGCGCGGGTGATGCCCTGGTAGAACTCGACGCAGCGGCGGCACGGGCGACCGCAACCGGCGCCGATGCCGCCTTGGCTGCGGCGCAAAGCGCCTACGATCGCGCTTCGCGCCTTGCACAACAGGGAATCCTGCCGCGCAAGGCAGTTGATCAGGCGACGGCCGATCTCGCGCAGGCCAGGGCCACGGCGGTCGGAGCGCAGCGTACCTACAGGCTTTCGACACTGCGGTCTCCGATATCTGGCGTGGTGACCAAAATGAACGCTGTTACAGGTGCCTCGGCCGATCCTGCACAGATCCTCGTTGCCGTTGCCGATCCAACTGAGTTGCAGGTGCTGCTCCAACTCTCGCCGGTAGATGCAGGCGCGGTGCATCGTGGCGCCGCGGTCGTACTAACGGATAATGACGGGCCGTCGGCAAAACCGGTCGCCCGCGGGACAGTTGTCTCGGTTGGCGCCGCGATCGATTCCGCAACGCGCGCGGTTCCCATTCGTGTTCGGGTTGCGTCATCGACGCGTCCGCTTCGCCTTGGAGAAACGCTGTCGGGGAAGGTCTCGCTTACCGGGTCGACCAGTGCAATGTCAATCCCTGCCGCCGCGCTCGTTCCGGATAGCACGGGCTTCAAAGTCTACGTGGTCAAGGCCGGCGTCGCTTACGCCACTCCCGTCGAAATCGGTACTCGCGGGGATTCGCTCGTGCAGGTAACCAAGGGTCTTACGGCGGGGCAAACGGTCGTCACGGTCGGCGCTTACGGCCTTGCAGACAGTAGCAAAATTATCGTTCCTAAGCGGTAGCGACAGGTGCGCCTTTTCGACATACTCGCCGCACAGCGCCGATTCATATACTTGATCGTCGTGCTGTTGAGCGTCGGTGGGGTTTGGCTTGCGCGATCACTACCGTCCGCGATCTATCCGGAGCTGTTGTTCCCTAGAATCACCGTTGTCGCCGAAGGTTCATCGCTCGGCGCTCGGCAGGTTGAGTTTTCTGTAACGCGACCGCTGGAAGAGGCCGTTAGCACGATCCCAGGAGTTACTCGCGTAACATCCAAGTCTATTCGCGGCGCCGCCGAGATATCGGTGACTTTTGCGCCGAATACGGACATGCAGATTGCGCTGCAGCTCGCCCAGACTCGTGTCAGTCAGATCCGCAATACGCTGCCCAGCGCGATCAATGTGGAAGTCGCTCGCCTAACGCCATCGCTGTTCCCGATTCTGTCGTACAACCTGGAGGGTACTGATCCGTCCACGCTGTATGACATCGCCCGATACCAGATCCGACCGATTATCTCGCGGGTACCCGGCGTCGGGCGAGTCGATGTACAGGGCAGCAGCATTCGGGAGATCGAGGTAGTAGCCGACCCATCGACACTCGCCGCCCAGGGGTTAACCTACAACGACCTCGCGACCGCAATCCAGAGTGCCATTTCGCCTGCTGCTGTTGGCCGCGCAGCTCGCGATTACAAACAGTACCTGATAGTCACCGATCAGGAAGCGCACTCTGTTGCGGATATTGGAGCTGTTGTCCTGCCGAACGGCTTGCACGTTCGTGATGTCGCGACCGTGCAGATGGGCGAGGAGGACCCGATCATGCTTGTTCGCGGCGACGGTCGGCCGGCGGCGTTGCTGAACATCACGCGGCAACCGGGCGGAAATACTGTTGATATAGCTGACAGTGTTGCGGCAATCGCGACGAATATCCGAAAGACTCTACCGGCCGGGGTGATACTAAAGCCTGTATACGACCAGGCTGCGCTTGTTCGCGAGGCGGTGACGTCGGTTCGCGATGCGATGATCATCGGTGCCGTGCTTGCGATTATCGTGCTCTTTGCGTTCCTCCGGCATGGTCGCATCACTGCGGTGAGCGCGACAGCGATCCCGCTGACGATGGCGATCACGGTTTTTGTGATGTCGATGATCGGGCAGACGTTCAACCTGATGACGCTTGGAGCCATGGCGATCGCTGTGGGTCTTGTGATCGATGATGCCGTAGTCATTACCGAGAACATTGCGCGACACTTGTCGTTCACCGCGGATCGACACGTTGCAATCCGCGATGCCCTGCAGGAACTGATTCTTCCAGTCACTACGTCCACCATTACAACGGTAGTCGTATTTCTGCCACTCGGTTTGCTCACCGGAGTCGTCGGACAGTTCTTCAAGGCGCTTTCCATAACGCTCACGATAGCCGTGATCGTGTCCTTGTTGCTCGCGATCACGCTCATCCCGCTTTTGTGCGAGCAATTTGTGCGTGCGGAGGACGCTTCGCAGGAGAAAGTTACTGAGTCCGATCGCCGTCCTGGAATACTGCATCACATTGGGCGCGGCCTCGATTCGCTTGCCGATCTTTATGAGCGCTCGCTGGTCAGCGTTCTGCACCACGTGTGGATCATGATCGGCGGGGCCGTCGCACTGGTTGTTCTCGGCGCTTTCGCGGCGAGCTTCACCGGTACCGGATTTCTCCCCGAAATGGACGAGGGCGCGTTTGTACTCGACTACTTCACGCCCGGAGGGACAGCACTGTCGGAAACCGATCGTGAGGTCCACATAGCCGAGGCGATCCTCGCACAGACACCAGAGATATCCGGAACGTCGCGCCGCACTGGCGCCGAACTCGGGCTGTTTGCAACGCAGCAGAACGTCGGTGACATGGTTGCACGACTCGTCCCACAGTCCAAGCGGTCGCGCACGATCTTCGAAGTGATGGACGATGTTCGAGGCAGGATAACGACGGCCGTTCCACGGCTGCACATCGAATTCGTTCAGATTCTGTCTGACGTAATCAACGATCTTGCTGGAGCCGCTCGCCCCGTAGAGATCAAACTGTTCGGTGATAACCTCGACCAGCTCGAGGCGTACGCACGAAAGCTCAGCGACCCGCTTGGCAAGGTCGCCGGTGTCCAGGATCTATTCAATGGCGTTAGCGAGCCGAGCGCAGAAATGCTGCTGCATGTCGGCTCGGCGGAGTCCGCGCGAGTTGGACTCACTCCGACTGGCGTCGGTGACGTCGTGCAGGGCGCACTCATGGGCGTTCCGGCCGGCGAGGTTCGGGCTTCGGACCGTGCGATAGGCGTTCGAGTTCGAGCGCCGGACGCTATTCGCTTCGATGCAAATAGACTGGGCGAACTCCCGCTAGTCACGGCGAACGCGCGTGGCGCTGTCCCGTTGTCCGCCGTCGCGACATTGACTCCCACCGAGACACGTGCCGAACTCGACCGGGAAAATCAGCAACAGATGATCGCGATAACTACTGACGTGAGTGGTCGCGCACTCAGTGGCGTGATGACCGACGTCAAGAGTGTTCTGGCCGCGCATCCTGCACCGGCAGGCATTCGCGTTGAACTCGCTGGTCAGTACGCAGGCCAGCAGGAGGCATTCCACGCGCTCCTCCTGGTGTTGTTGTTGGCCGCGCTTAGCGTGACTGCCGTGATGGTGGTGCAGTTCCAGTCCTTTGTTGAACCACTCGTCGTGCTACTCGTTGCGCCGATCTCATTCGTTGGCGCGGTGGTCCTGCTGTTGGTAACGGGGACGCAGTTAAATGTCTCGTCCTTCATGGGACTGATTCTGCTTGTTGGCCTCATCGTCAAGAATGGCATCATTCTGCTCGACTTCACGCGTTATAGGATGGTGCATGACAACGTGTCCCTGGAAATCGGCCTTCGTGATGCCGCGCGCACCCGGTTGCGCCCTATCCTTATGACCACCCTGTGTACTCTGTTCGGGCTGCTGCCACTTGCGCTTGGCCTCGGAGCAGGTAGCGAGCTCCAGCGCCCGCTCGCACTCGCGGTGATCGGTGGCCTCGCTCTTTCGACGCCAATCACGCTCTACATGGTCCCCAGTCTGCTGGTCCTCGTTCGGGGACGAGACTACCGAATGCGCCCGCCGGCAGAGCACATTGGTGGCGCTTCCACTTGAGCCAGCAAACTTCTGCGCTGCGGGGCCGAGTAACGCTGGATGTTATCTTTGCTGCATGATCCACCCATGGCACGATCTTCAGCCCGGCAGTAGACCGCCTGAGCAGGTCACTGCGGTAGTCGAGATTCCAAGCGGTAGCCGTAACAAGTACGAGCTCGACAAGGCCACCGGTCTTTTCAGGCTCGATCGCGTGCTCTATTCCGCAGTCTCCTACCCGGGAGAGTATGGGCTCATTCCTCGGACTCTCCACGAGGACAACGATCCGCTCGATGTCCTGGTTCACGTTGAACAGGCGACTTTCACCGGTTGCCAGATCGATGTACGACCGATTGGCGTGCTCAAGATGCTCGATCGCGGCGAGCCGGACGACAAGATTTTCGCGGTACCGTGGAATGATCCGCGATATGAAGAATACTACGACATTGCATCGTTCCCACAGCACTATCTCAAGGAAATCGAGCACTTCTTTCGCATCTACAAGGATCTCGAGGGTCGGCGTGTCGAGATCCAGGGCTGGGAGGGAAGCGAGTCAGCCAAACAGGTGATCAACGAGTCGATAGACCGCTACGACAAGAAGTACATGCACGTCGGGCCATAACGACTTCGCACGTTTAGCGAGCCGGCGGCAAACCGAACAGTTCCTCCAGGCGCGCCGCCTTGATGACCGCAACCGCTTTGGTGCGCACGCTGTCCGCGGCCGCCTTTCTGCCCTGGCTGTCGAGCGCATCGCCCAGATTGATGCCGAGTAGTGCGTAGTCGATCGGAGTGGGAAGCGACGCGCGATCGATCCAGTCACCCCTCCGGATGATCGCTGCCGGACCTCCGTACATATCCCACAACGCCTTGCTGCGCGTTACGTCAAGCACGACACCGGTGCTATCCGACGTTGGTTCAGTCATGAGGTGCTGTACCAACCCATCCGTAACGACATAGCGCTTTATTCCAAAAATCTGCGGATACTGCGAGCCAGGCGTGAAGTAGAGCGGACGCTCGGGCATCGCATCGGTGATGAGCCTCAACACGAGAATGGTCTTGCGATCGATGTACCCCGGCTGGAGGTGTCCCTCGATCGTGCCGCTCTTGAAGATTTGCGGGTCTCGCAACTCCATCAACTCCGGAATCGCGTCTGCCTCGGCCTCACTGAGTCGGAATACCGGATGCTTCGGTTCCGGCCACGTTCCATCACGGTAGATGGCGGGGCCCGCGGCAGCATCATATTTGTGAATCGGTGCGCGTAGAAGCTGGTGCACGAACCAGTTCATCCCCAGATACTCATCAATGATTACAGTTACATCGGGTCGCACTCCCTCGACGTACTGTGCATACCAGAGCGGGAACGTGTCGTTGTCGCCGCCGGTCACGATTATACCGTACGGCGCGACTGAATTGAGAAGATCGACCGCCCAGTCTCGCGTAATGGTGTCGTTTCGACGCGAAGCGGCACTCCAGTTGCCGATTAACGGCACCGCGGCAATTGCGAGCAGTCCGATCCCCGTGCGAGCACGCTGCCAGATTGCGCCCAAGGCGACGGCGACCCACACGCCCCACGCGCTGAAGCTCCACAGGAAGAAGTAGTCACGATCACGAACTTCGCGAGGCACGCTGTCGCCAAGTGCGCGTGCCTGCGAAAAACCATACTTGAAATTCATGTAGTACACCAGCAGCACAGTCAGCGTAAACATGAACGTCGCCCAGTAAATCCAGGACGCCCTGTCCCATCGCCAGTGAACGGTCGCGCCGTAGGCGCCAAGTGCGAACATCAGCAATGCGAGTACGAGCTGCACGTATGGCACGTTTCCGTGCGGATCGCGAAGCCACTGCCACTTGAAGTACAGCCACCACATGCCAAGTTGAGCACCGAACGACACCTGCCGGTCGAGTACTGACGGCTTGCCGTACTGATCCCGGTTTATGTTCGCAGATAACCTTGCGTATGTGGAATCGCTGAACGTGCACGCCCAGTGCAATCCATCCTCACAGCCCGTTGGCGCGCCCTCGTTCATCTCGGGAGCCTGGGCTGCGCGAATCGGTTCGAATATGAACGGTGTGAGGCCAAGAATGAACGCACCGATCACCGTCAGCACGAGCCGTGCATCAAGAAACTTGCGCCAGCTCTGGCTCGCGACGGTCACTGCCACGGCAAGCCCCGGCAACAGTCCGGCTGGATGAATCGTGTATCCTGCACCTAGCAGAAACGCAATCGCGACGAGTTTCGCGTCGTTCCTTCTCGTGCCTTCGCCATCCAGCCAACGCAGCATCAACAGGGTGATGACACCGAACAGAGCGAGCGAGAGCGTGTAAACCTTTTCGTTCACGACCGACTGGTTCCAGACCGTGAACGCAGTTGCACCGATAATCACGCCTGCAGCCGCGCAAGTTCGGCGGCGCCATGTCTCCATTCCGCCGCGCGCAAGTATGGAATCGATCAAGAGAAACCATACGCCGGCGGCAGTTGCACTGCATAACGCCGCGAGGATGTTGATCCGAGCAGCGTAGGACACGGGGATCGGAAGCAACCCGAACGTGTGCGCAATGATAACAAAAAGCGGATTGCCGGGAGGATGCGGAAGCCCGAGCACTTTTGCTGCCGCTATGTACTCGCTTGTATCCCACATCGCCGTGGTAGGCGCAAGTGTCGCGAGGTACAGTGCGAATACGCAGAGTCCTGCGACCGCGCCCCACCGGTACGGCGGCGCCTGTGACGCCGCCGGCGCGGTTTCTCTCGTCATCAAAAACGTGCCCGTGGGTCGCGTGCGGGTGTCGCGCTCAGCGACTGCTCGTCCCGCGGCGATCCTGCCTCATCCGCGCAGCGGCCCGGCGGAAGCAGTGAGTCGCGCGTTGCTGCCCCAAGCGTGTCGTGCATTATGGCGCGAAGGGTGTCGCAGGCGATCACGCTTGCAGCACGGGGCTGCTTGCTTTCGTGCGAATGCGAGGAGACAATAATTGCGATCGTAGCAACCGTTACGCCAGCGCCGACCAGCGTGCGCCGGAGCTGCGCGGACCCACGGGCTACCCTCATCTTGAGCGCGGATACCGCGACCCCGGTGTCCGCTGAGATCTCCTCGTAGGTCAACTCGTCACCATACTTGCGCAGCAACACCGACCGCGTGGCATCGGGAAGAGTCCCGAGTGCATCCGCCAGGCGCTGAGCCAGCGCGTGGTCGCTCTCGGTTGGCGACTCTGCGGCGTGTGGCGTGCCGCTTCGCCGCCCCATCCACTCACCAGCTATATGGGCGCGCCGTTGTGCCGCGCTGGCCGCGGACCGGCATCTGTTGGCGACGATACACAGGAGCCAGGATCCAAATCGGTCGCGCTCCTGGTAACTGTCGAGCGAGAGGTATGCCCGGATAAAGGCGTCCTGCACCGCATCCGCCGCGTCGTCCGGATCACCCAGCAAACGCATCGCAAGCCGCGCGCAGCGCTCGTGGTACCGTTCGAACAGTACCGTGAATGCTTCGGCCTCGCCGTCACGGATGCGGCCCACGACCGCCGCGTCGGAAATCACCATGCTACGTTAACCCACCAGAGCGCCGCACGGTCACATCTTCGCCACCGGCCGGCCAAAAGTCCACCCCTAGCGTCAGCACGCCTTCGGGTGCAACGTATGCCAGACCTCAACCCGATCTCAATGACCGCGCCCGACGATCTCGGTTCCTCCACGGCTCCCCCAGTGTCCGTAAAACCCGCCAGCCTCTGGGAAGATTTTATTGATATCTTCGTCTCGCCAAGCGAGGTCTTCGAGCGTCGGCGTGATTCCGGCTTTTTCGTTGCGCTGCTCGTCTTTACGGCCCTATCGCTGGTGATCTACCTCGTCGGCCGGTCCGTTCTTCAGCCGATTTTCGATGCCGAGTTCGCGAG
>JBDTAB010000094.1:0-21514 GCA_039924865.1 Gemmatimonadaceae bacterium
ATGCCGAAGATATATGTAAGCCCGATTTCGAGCTTCTTGTCGCGTGGAAGATCCACGCCCGCAATACGAGCCATTAATTAACCCTGACGCTGCTTGTGCTTGGGATTGCGGCTGCAGATGATCCGAATAACGCCTTGGCGCTTGATCACCTTGCAATGCTCGCAAATCGGCTTGACGCTGCTACGTACTTTCACGACTGCTCCGAATTTTGGGTCAGCCTTTGAAAATAGTCCGGTCACGCCAACGACGCAACCGCTCGATCCATAGCCGATGCGGGATCGGTCGCCGAGGTGACGGTCCGGCCCAAAACCACGTAGGAGGCTCCGGCCTGGGCGGCCTGCTCCGGCGTGACAACTCGGCTCTGATCGCCTCTGTCGTCGCCCGGGAGCCGGACGCCGGGGACCAGCAGTTTCAGGGACCCGGCGAAGCGGTCCCGGAGCATCGGGGCCTCGAGCCCACTGCAAACGACTCCGGCCACACCGGCATTCGCGGCCATTACCGCCATCCGCATGACGTCCGCGGTCAGGTCGTCCGATGCGCCGGCACCAGCCATGTCCCCGCCGCGGACGGCGGTCAGGTCAGCCCTGGTGAGGGAGGTCAGGACGGTGACGGCGAAAATCTCGCACGATGGACCGGCGTTCCCAACGGCCGCGCGCATCATCCGATCGCCACCGCTGGCGTGGATGGTCACGATCGACGCGCCCAGTTCGGCGGCCGCGGCCACGGCCTTCTCAACGGTGTTCGGAATGTCATGGAACTTGAGGTCGAGAAAGACCTTCTTGCCCCGCGCGACGAGTTGCTTGACGATCGTCGGGCCAGCGACTGTGAAAAGCTCGCTTCCAACCTTGTAGAAGTCGCATCGATTCCCCAGCAGGTCGACCATCTGGAGTGCAGCCTCCACCATCCAGAAGTCGAGGGCAACAATGGGGATGGCCCGTCGCGAGGCGTCCGAGTTCGGTTGTGCCGCGGTCACGTGGGCCATTCCAGTGTGCCTCTGATTGATTCGATGGACTTTACGTCATTCCTGTTGCACCAGCGGTCGAGATCCCTCACGACTCGCGGTGCAGCACGAGGGTCGCGCAGACTGGCGGTGCCGATCGCGACAAGTGATGCGCCGGCGATGATGTACTCCAGCGCGTCGCTCGCACATGAAACTCCGCCGACGCCGATGATCGGAAGATCAACAGCCTGACGCACGCGATGCGTTGCGAGGACGCCGACCGGACGCAGGCCCGGACCGCTGGTGCCACCGCTGCCGAAACCGATCCGCGGCCGGCGCGACTGGATGTCGATCGCGAGTCCGGGAATTGTATTGATCACTGTGATTCCGTCTGCGCCGGCGTCTGCGGCTGTCGCGGCGGCGGCGCCGATGTTGGGAAGCACGGGAGAGAGTTTCACGAAGAGCGGTCGTCGAGTTACAGCACGCGCACCGCCAACGACTGCCGTAAGCGATGCAGTGTCTGCGCAGAACTCGATTCCGCCCGCGCGAACATTAGGGCAGCTCACGTTGAGCTCGAATGCGCTAATGATCTCGCTGTCGTCCAGGCGTCGCACAACTTCCGCAAAATCTTCGGTGCGGCTGCCGACAACATTCACGATGATCCGCGCATGTTGAACGTGCGCCGCAAGCCATGGAAGATCGTCGCGCTTCACGGCGTCAACACCGGGATTCGCAAGGCCCACGGCGTTAAGCATTCCACCTTCAAACTCAGCCACGCGCGGCGCCGCGTTTCCACCTCGCGGTTCGATGCTCACGGCCTTGGTCACCAGGCCGCCGAGCGCGTCGATATCGATTACGCCTGAGAGCGAACGGCCGAATGCCGCAGTGCCGGAGGCAAGGAGAATCGGGTTCTGGAACTGAATGCCAGCAGCAGTCACCCGAAGATCGCTCACCTGGCGGGACTCCCCCCGTTCCCGATACGCGCGTCGTACTTGTCCATGTACGCCATTATCGATTTCGCGATGGAGTCGGCGATCTTCTGTTCGTTGTCCGGATCGCTGATGTACTTGGCTTCGGATCGATTGGTGCCAAATCCAATCTCGACGAGTACGGCGGGCATAAAGGCGCCGCGGAGCACTGCGAAGTTGGCCTGTTGAACGCCGCGGTCCGGACCGGGGTGGAATTTTCGGAAACCGGACTCGATCGATTCAGCCAGATCGGCGCTCTCGCGCAGATGCTCGTTCTGCGCCATGTCGTTGATTATGAAGTTGAGCGGATCGCCCTTCTCCGCGTGTGCGCCGCCGGTCTCGAATCGCACTGCCTGGTTTTCCATTTGCTCGACACGTTTTGCGTCTTCGGTTTTGGCTTCGGCCAGAAAATACGTTTCGTAGCCGCGATCGTCAGCACCTCTTTTCCCACGCTGGCCTGTTGCGTTGACGTGGACGGATACGAAGATGTCGCCGTGGGCCTTGTTCGCAATTGGCCCGCGATCATAAAGTCCGATGAGTGTGTCCGTCGTTCGCGTCATCAGGACATCGGCACCGGCTTTCCGGAGCGCGGTCGCGAGCAGCTTTGAAACCGCGAGCGTGATGTTCTTCTCCACGATCTGCGGGCCGCCGCCGATCGGTCCGTGCATGCCGGGATCGACTCCACCGTGTCCCGCGTCGACAACGATGAGCCTGCGACCGGGTCGCTTTGTCCGAACCGTTTCGCCTGCGACGCGAGCTACGGCTTCCGCCTCGCCAATTTCACGCGCCGTCTTCCCCGGTTTGGGCGTGTCCGCAACTGCGACTTTAGCAGTCGGCTCGACACGACGGGCAGCCGTGTTGAATTCGCGAATCTCGTTCTGATCCGCATCATACATGTAACCGGCAAAGAACCGCGGTACGAGATCCGTGACGACCAGAAACGGGAGGTACACGCTCTTTCCAACAAGTACCGGCGCCGACGTCATTGGCACGATCGTGGAATCATTGCCGGCGAACGGAACGGCGTCGGTGAAGCTTATGTGCGCGTCACCAACTGTAAGCGAATAGTGAGTTGGCGATGTGGACTCGAACTTACCGCCGAGCGCGGCCGCGAGCTTGTCGGCGGAAACGAGCGGCCGGCCACCAATTTTCGTGAGCGCAATGGCAGTCACGCGCCTGGTCGTGCGGATGGTTACCGATTCCGGTGCGGCGACTACCTGTTGGGCACGCCTTGCTGGCTGATGCGCAACGGCCGTCCCCGTCTGCAGTAAAAGCGCGAGACACGCTACGATCATGATCGCCTCGTCATTGCGCGGGCCATGTCGCGCTCGTCGTCGCGCTTGCGTGCATCGTCCCGCTTGTCGTGCAGTTTCTTGCCCTTGCCGAGCGCAATGGCAACTTTTGCGCGACCACCCTTGAAGTACATCTCAAGCGGAACGAGAGTGAGGCCCTGACGTTCGACCGCTCCGATCATCTTGCGAATCTCCTTCCGGTGCAGCAACAGCTTGCGTGTCCGGGTCGGCTCGTGGTTGACGTAGCCACCGCGCTCGTACGGGGAGATATGGAGATTGAGTAGATACACTTCACCATCGCGCACTATGCCGTAAGCGTCGGAAATATTCGCCTTGCCGTCGCGCAGCGATTTGACTTCGGTTCCGGTGAGCGCGATGCCTGCTTCCCACGTCTCCAGTAGCTGGTAGTCGTGCGACGCTCTGCGGTTCTTTGCAATAGACTGGCGCGCCGGCGCGGCGGTAACGTCGGGCATGCTGGCAAGCTAATGGGGGATACGCGCTGTAGATACCGGGTACGGCGTTGCGCCCTCGGAGGTGCCCAGCTATGTTGAGAGGCTTCCAGCGAGTGTAGGATCCATCTCCGGAAGGCGTGCCGCTGGGCAGACTATGGTAAATCTGTCAGTGCGGCCTCAGCGGCTCTCAGCCGCATCGCTCGGGTGGTGAAACTGGTATACACGCAGCGCTCAGAACGCTGTGGCCGAGAGGCCGTGCGGGTTCGAGTCCCGCCCCGAGCATGAGCTGGTCCCGCGTTGGTACGCGGGCCAAACGAAAGAAGCGGTTATGGCGGGGGTTCATTCGATTGTTCCCGCGCCGAACCCCGTCATTCCCGCGAAAGCGGGAACCCATTTGCTGCCGACCCGCTCAGATAATTCGGCTCTGCGTCAGGACCGATAACATGGGTCCCCGCTTTCGCGGGGATGACGAGGTGTGGTGCGGGGATGACGAGCTGTGGTGCGCCGGAAGACGCGGTGTGGTGCGCGGATGACGGGTTGAACTAGCGGCCTAGACCGTTTCCAGGACCGGCAACCCGACTCGCTCTCTTACGGCCGGTTCGTCCTGGAGAAGATCGGATAAATGCACGCTCTCGAGAACGTTGTCGATCTTCTGCTGGAGCATTATCCAGATCGGTCGGATACTGCAATTGTGCGACGCAGCGCAACGTTCTTCTTCCACGGGATGACTCACGCAGTGTAGATCGAACGTTTCGAGCTCAGACGCCTGGATAACGTCCCGGATCGTGATCTCATTTGACGGCCGGGCCAGCAAATAGCCGCCGCGTGCGCCCCGAACGCTCTTGATCACGTCAGCGCGACGAAGTCTCAGGAGGATCTGCTCGACGTAGTCCGCGGGGAGTCGCTCCTGCGCGGCGATGTCGCGACCGGTGATCGGTCCCTCATCCGAGCGACGTGCAAGGTGCAGCGCACAGATTACACCGTACTCGGCCCATGTGGTAATCCGCATGTATGGAGGATACCGGGGCGGACGGCTCGGAGCAAGGGTGTAGGCGCTACTACTCAGCCAACGTCCCGGGAGTGAGCGATTCGGTACGAATAGATCATCACAATCGCGACCTGCACGCCCATCACCACGCCAAGCGGCTTGAGCGGTGCAGATGGAAGGACGAAGGCCCCGACAAGCCCGATAACGCCGGCCGCTACCATTCCATATCCGCCAGCCCGCTGCGTCCGACGCCAGACCTCCTCGCTCGCGTATGCCCATGGCACGCGGAATCCTATGAATGCATTCCGTCGCGTTACTCTGGGCAAGTAATTGCCGACCGCTATCGCTCCAATCGATGCGACCGCGGCGATGATCAACGGCTGCTTGCTCGCGCCGATAGCGCCGAGTGCTGTGAAGATTGCGAAGAGATGGAACGCGAGCATTACAGCGAGTACCGTGACGACGATGATTCCATAGACCGGCTTTACTGTCGAGGCATCGGACTGACGGTTTTCGTATTTGATGAACAGAGCGCGGTCAAACCGCGGAATGAAGATCAGCAGAACCCACAATCCGAGCATTACCACCGGAAGTAGGAATGTCGCTACAGCGCGGCCGCTGAAACCGTCAGGAGTGCCAGCCAATCCCCAATGCGTCGGCATGCGTGCCGGCAGATCCGGGAACACGAACACCGACACCGCGAATGCGGCGACGACGAGGATGAATGAAATAATTCGACTGTAATCACGCATTTCGTGCTCCGTCATCCGGTGAAGATTGGGACCAGGTGGCGAGTCGCTCGAGTATGTCCTGGAATACGGTCGTGGTCAATTCGTAGCGCGTGAACTGTCCCTCCTTTTCCGCGTGGATCAGTCCGGCATCCTTGAGCACACCCAGATGCCGAGAGATCGTGGGCCACGAGGACCCGAACTGCTCCGCGATTTCTCCCGAAGTTCGAGAGCCTGAACGCAACAGATCGAGAATCGCGCGCCGCGTGGGATCCGCGAGCGCGCGAAAGGCATCAGTCATCGGAGCTGAGGCGCCGCGCGAACGTACGCGACGATCGCTGATACGAGTTGAGGCGGAAGCGGAACCTTGGGATCGGTATACACGGTAGCGACCTGCGCAGCCGCAGCCGCGGGCCCGATCTTGAGCACGTGCGTCATGCCGTCGATGGTCAGCAACTTGGCACCCGGCGCCGTAGCGAGGAGCTCGGCGTCCTTCATCGTTACCTGAACGTCGTGCGTGCCCTGAACTACAAGCGTCGCGTACGGAAGCTTTTTCAGTTCCGTTACGGGATTGTAGCGAAACCAGGAGATGAGATACGGCTGCACGCTCAGACGAAACAGCGCCGCAAGTACGGGTGGAGTACTGTCGACGGTCTTTCCGGCGGACAGACTGTCCAGAATCGGACCGAACATCGCAACCGGAGCACCGCTCTCGGTGAGCTGTTCACGAAGCACATCAGCCGCGGGACGACCGGGTCCCTCGAGCGAAATGAATCCTTCCGCCTTTGCGCGTTGCGCAGCCACCATGCCGATGAGCGAACCTTCGCTGTGGCCGGCGACGATCACTTTGGAGAACCGCGTATCAGCGTCGAGCATCTTAATCCAGGCCGCTGCATCGTCGATTCCGGTATCGAACCGGTACTTGCTCTCGTCGTGATCTGGCATCGCCGCGCTGCTCGCACCGATGCCTCGCTTGTCGTACCGGACCGACGCGATACCCGCCTGTCCGAGCGCTTCCGCAAGAAGCTTGTACGTATCCGTGCGGAGGATCTTTCCGGGCGCGACAGCAATTGGTGAGTTGCCATCACGATCCGTGGGCCCGGAGCCAGGGATGATGAGAACGATCGGGTGCTTTCCCGGTGTCGCTGGGATTGCCAAGGTACCGGCGATCTCGCCGGTCGACGTCTTGAGCGTGATGGGCGCGTCAGTAACACTATCGACTCGTGTGGCTTGTGGACCAGCGGCAGACATGGTCAGGACGAACAGCGCAGTGAGCATCGGCACGGTTGGAATGGAGAATTAGTTACTTAGCACATTAGCTAAACGAGGGGGATACGTCAAGGACACCTCGACTAGCGAGCCGAGGTGTCAGAACCGGAATAGAGTGCCCATCCGCACCGACATCAATACGGCGGGGGTGCCTACTTCGACCCGGGCACTCCGATCTCGGTCATCCTTGTAAGGTCGAGAACCTTGTCGATCTCAGCGTCGGGCAGCACGTGCTCGCGCTTTACGAGATCGCGAATCAGCACGCCTTCCTTTACCGATCGCTTGCTGAGATCCGCCGCCTTGGCGTAGCCGATCTGCGGCGCAAGGGCGGTCGCAAGCGCGGCGGACCGCTCGACCCAGTATGCACACATGTCGGCGTTTGCCTCGATTCCGGTTACACACTTCTCCGCAAAAACACGGGATGCAGTGGACAGGATGTGTTCGGCTAGAAGCACGTTGTAGGCGATCACGGGCATCATGACGTTGAGCTCGAGCTGCCCATGTTCGGCCGCCGCCGAGACGCAGCTGTCCAGGCCGATGATCTGGAAGCACACCTGGTTCACCATTTCGGCGATCGACGGATTGATCTTTCCGGGCATGATCGACGAACCCGGTTGCACGGCGGGTAGGGTGATCTCATCGAGTCCGGTGCGCGGGCCGCTGACCATGATGCGCAGATCACTTGCGATCTTGCTGAGATCGACCGCGAGCACGCGCATGGCCGCGCTGAAAGCAGCGACATCGCCCATGCTCTGCATGAGCTGAATTCTGTCTTTTCCTGCACGAAGATGTCCATCGACCATTTCGTTCAGATGCTTCACCATGAGCGCGGGGTACCGAGGCTCGACGTTCACCCCCGTTCCGACGGCACTGCCGCCGATCCCGAGATCGCGCAGATAATCTGCCGATTCGTTTACTCGCTTCAGTCCGCGACGCAGCGTACCGCCGAACGCGGTGAATTCTTGACCAAGCCGTATTGGCATGGCGTCCTGCAGGTGAGTACGACCGGCCTTCACAATCCCATCGAATTCCTTGCCCTTGGCGTCGAACGCGTCGATGAGCGCCTGCATCGACTCATTCAATTCCGGCAACTGCGTGATGCATCCGAGACGAATTGCGGTAGGGATCACGTCGTTGGTGGACTGCGCCATGTTTACGTGATCATTGGGGTGCACGGGCGCGTATTTGCCGCGTTCGCTGCCCAGCATTTCGTTGGCGCGATTGGCGAGGACCTCGTTGATGTTCATGTTGTGCGAGGTGCCCGCGCCGGCCTGGTACACGTCAACCACAAACTGATCGCGCCACTTGCCACCGAGTACTTCATCGGTCGCGGCGATGATGGCGTCTGCAAGTTTCGCGTCGAGACGCCCGGTTTCCTTGTGTGTCAGCGCCGCCGCACGCTTGATGCGTACCACTGCGTCAACGAACGCGGGAAGTGGTCGTATTCCGCTGATTGGGAAATTCTGCATAGCTCGGACCGTCTGCACGCCGTACATGGCGTCAGCGGGGACGGCGAGCTCGCCGAGGGGGTCTTTCTCAGTGCGTGTTGCGTTTGACATTTGCTATTCCGTTCAGAAATGGGTTGCTATTGAGTTCGTCACCAATTGTTGTCGCTTCGCCGTGGCCCGGATAGACGACCGTTTCGCGCGGAAGACCAGCGAGCGTGCGCAGGGTCTCCTGCATGTGTATCGCGTTCGCCAGCGGCAGGTCCGTGCGCCCGATGGATCCGGCAAACAACACATCACCACCAAGAAGGATGCCATTGCCGAGAAAACCGACGTGTCCCGGGCTGTGACCAGGCAGGTGCAGCACGTGGAATGAGAGATTGCCGACTCGGACAACGTCGCCGTGTGCTATGTCCGCGTCGTGCGGCTCCGGCTGCTCGAACGGCACTCCATACTGCTTGGCGAACAGGCTCGCGGCGTCATACACGGGCTGGTCGATTGGATGCATACGTACGGGGATTCTTCCAAACCGCCGGCGCACGGCAGAAACTGCACCGATATGATCGAGATGTGCGTGAGTGAGCCACATCTCGTCGAGCACCGCGCCGCTTTCCTCGACCATCGCAACGATCGTGTCACCCTCGTCGCCCGGATCGACGAGTACCGCGCGGTTCGTCTCGTCATCGATCACGAGATAAGTATTCTCGCGGAATGGACCGACCTCGCGCGACAGCACTCTCACACTGCGTAACCGCCAGTCGCAACAATGCGCCCAACACTGGAATCACGCAGCGACGAGAGATATTTCTCCGCGGCGATTGCCGCAGTCGTACCATCGCCCGCGGCGGTCGTCACCTGTCGGGTGAGTTGTGAGCGAACGTCGCCCGCGGCGAACAGCCCATCGATGGATGTTTCCATGTTCGTATCGGTGAGGAGATAGCCCATTTCGTCATGATCGGCGTGTCCGTCGATGATTCCGGTGTTGGGTTTGAATCCGATAAAAACAAACAATGCGGTAGCGGCAAGGTCACTCGCTGCGTTCGTCTTCACATTGCGGAGCTTGAGATTATGAACGAAGCCCTGCGCGTCGGCTTGCACCTCCTCGACCAGCGTGTCCCAGACCATCTCGATCTTCGGGTTGTCGAAGAGGCGCTTCTGCAGAATACGGGACGCTCTAAGTTCGCTGCGCCGGTGGATGAGGTAGACCTTGTTCCCGTACCGAGTAAGGAAATCGGCTTCCTCGGCCGCAGCATCTCCACCGCCGACTACGGCGATGGTGTGTCCCTTGAAGAACGCACCGTCGCAGATGGCGCAATACGACACACCCTTCCCTGCGTATTCCACTTCGCCAGGAATGCCGAGTCGGACCGGAGTACCGCCCGCGGTGATTATCGCAGTCGGCGCGTGGTAGATATCTCCCGCGTCGGTCTCGATCTCGAACGTGCCGTCCGCGATTTTACGCAATGCGAGCACGACGCCCTGCTTGAATTCCGCGCCGAACTTCTTGGCATGGCTCTCGAAGCGCTGAGCGAGATCCCAGCCTTCGATGTGCTCGAAGCCAGGATAGTCTTCGATCGTCTCGGTATTGAGGAGTTCGCCGCCGGCGGCTCCCTTCTCGATGACGACGGTTTTGAGCATCGCCCGGCCGGCGTACATTCCCGCGGTCATGCCCGCGGGACCGGCGCCGACGATGATCACGTCATATTCGAATGTCTGGCCCATGTGGTTTCAGGAAGTTCTGCGCCGACGTGAAGTACGTTGAACGCGCCGTGACAGTGCGAAACGGTCGCGACGAGAATGTCTGCGCCCGAGTCGGCAGCCACTTGCTCAACAAGCCGGTCGGCGTCAACTACATCGCGCGTGTCGAACATCCCAACTCCGAACGCGCGGTGGCTACAGTGAAATATAACCGGCCCCTGGAGCGGCTCGCCGCTCGCCTCCGACCGCGAAACAAGCTCCGCGGCGGCGCTGGGCATGGTCCAGCTTCGTTCTCCGCCGGTATGCGGGCACAGCCTCGGCTCGACGCAATTGATGGGACAGGTCCATGTGGCGTAACTGCCATAGAACGTTCCGTCCGGCGCGGCCGCGCGCCACGGGGTATCTGGCTCCATCGTGAGCGGGCGTGTTTCCACGACGCGATCCGGCCACCGTTTGAGCGCACGGTCTCGCAGCCACTGGTACATGAGGTGCGGCATCAACGGAGACGGAACTATTGCGTCTCGTGTGTCAGGCTCCGACGATGTGAGATACTCGTCGAAGAAATCCGTCCACTCCGACACTACCACATCGGCGTCCGTGCCGAGCGATGCGACTGCGCAGTCAGCGGCGTGATCGACGACGATGATCTTCTCGAAATGAATGGCGTCAGCGGCGCGCGCGCGCGACAGTTGTCGAACGTAATACGAACCGTAGCAGCCTCCTCCAACTACTACGATCGAGCCGTAGTTGCGCTCCTCAGCCTCGGACATGGCGGCCACCATCAACCAGCAGCGTATCACCGGACACGTAATCAGCGCGCAGCAAGTAGAGCATCGCATCAACGACATCCTGCGGCGATCCAATGCGCTGCAGTGGTGTTGTTTTTTCGAAATGCGCGCGCGCCGCATCAGTCCAGTTGTCCGGGAGCAGCACTGCGCCCGGAGCGATCGCGTTCACGCGCACTTCGGGTGCGAAGACCCGGGCCATCGCGCGCGTCATCTGCACGATACCGGCCTTGCTGATGCTGTGAGGGATGTAATCGGGCCACGTTTCAAATGCTGCAAGGTCGGAGAGGTTGACGATGCAACCGTGCGCCTTGCTCAGCCACGGATGCGCGGCCTGAGATAGAAAGAACGGAGCGCGCAAGTTGAGCGCGAACATGGCATCCCACTGTTGTACCGTAACCTCATCGACCGGCGTGCGCTGCATGACTGCAGCGGAGTTAACCAGCACGTCGAGGCCACCGAAGTCACTAGTAACCTGCGCGATCAGCGATGATGGCGAATCGGGTTTGGTGAGGTCGAACTGGTATGCTCGGCATTCGTGACCGGCCGCCGCAAGCTCGCTGACCAGAGATTTGGCTTCCGCGTCCGAAGCATGGTAGTCAATCGCGATGCGCATACCGGCGTGTGCAAGCGCGGTGCTGAGCGCGCGTCCAACGCGGTGTGCACCTCCAGTTACGAGAGCGACTCGGCCGTTGAGTTCCATACCGACTCAGGAAACTCGGGTGGCGAGTCGAGCGTCCTGGAGCTCGAGCCAGGCTTCCGGAACGTGCATGTTGCCGATAACGCGGTAGCCTTCTGTCGCGCCATGCCAGTCGGAGCCACCGCTCGGAACCAGATCGAGTTCGGTAGCCAGACGCTGGAGCCGAACTGTGTCACCCGGGGTGTGGCCCGGGTGCCTGACCTCTACTCCGTCCAGGCCGTGTCCAGTCAATCTTGCGAGACGCTCGCGGGTACCATCGCGCCCGGGGTGCGCCCAGACCGCGAGGGCTCCAGCACTGTGCGCAATTCCAATGGCGTCGGATACATCGAGCCGCGGCTTGGGAACATAGGCTGGCTTCCCTGCTCCGAGGAGCCGATCGAATACATCGCGGTGATCGCTCGCAAAGCCGGCGCGAATGAGAACCCGCGCGATATGCGGTCGGCCGAGCGCCCCACCTCCCGCTTCGGCCAGGACATCTTCGAACGGTATCGGAAAACCTAATTTGGCGAGCCGTTCGACAATGCTCCGGCCGCGCTCGACTCGCTCGTTCTGGAAGCCTGCGAGCGACGGTCCGATGGCGTCGGGATCGCTGATGTGCAACGCGAGAAGATGGACCTCGAAGTCACCATCGTAGGCACTGAGCTCGCAACCGCACACGACGCGAATGCCGAGGCGCACGCCAGCCGCCACGGCCTCGTCGATTCCGGCAATAGTATCATGGTCGGTTATTGCGATCGCCTGCAATTCCGCACGCACGGCAGCCTGAACGAGCTCGGCCGGCGGCACCGCACCATCCGACGCAGTCGAGTGCGCATGGAGATCTACGTAGCGCTCTCCAGTCGGCGCCTCGGCGGGCTCATTCATCGTGCGTAGAACGCCTCCGGCGACGTTGCGCTGGGCTGCGAATGCGCAAACAGCCTCAGAAGATCGTCGTCCGTGAGCTCGGCGAAAGATTGCTCTCTCCAGCGTTCGCCGGTCGGCGAATATCGGGTGACGCGAACTTCCTTGCCGTCGCCGTCGCCTCGCGCAAAGATCAGTGCGAATTCGTCCTTGGTGTTGACCGTGATAAATCCCGACGGCTGCACGCGCCAGGTTGATCCATCGATTGTCACTGTGCGGAATGGCATCTACAACTCCACTTGCTGGTAAATACGTGGCGGCCCCGAAGCGGGCTCCGGCGCGGTAGCAATGGCGGCCGCGAGTGTCGCCGAGTCATCGGCGACGGTGAATTCAACGAACGCATTTCGCAAACCCGGATCTTCGAATACCCAGAAACGACAGTTCGCGCCCTCGTAATGCGCGGCTCGCGTCGCGATGCGCGAGAGGTAATTCGCTCGCTCAATTGGCGGAATTGTCGTCCGCTGAATGGTAAGCGAACGTGCCACTCAGATCACTCCCGTCTCTGGAAACGTTTCGATGTTTCGCTTCACCTGCGCCAGGAACTGGTCCGCGATCGCACCGTCCACGATGCGGTGGTCGAACGAGATCGAGAAATAGGCGCACGTGCGAATAGCGATAGTGTCCTCTCCGTCAGCGCCGGTGATGACCTTTGGGCGTTTTTCAATCGCGCCGATGCACATGATGGCGACCTGCGGCTGATTGATGATCGGAGTTCCCATCAGCGATCCGAATACGCCGGGATTCGTGATCGTGAACGTTCCGTCCTGCACCTCTTGAGGCAACAACTTCTTTGTGCGCGCCCGTCCAGCCAGATCGTTGAGTGACCGGGTGAGACCCGTGAGCGACAGATCGTCCGCGTTCTTGATCACGGGAACGATGAGTCCCCAGTCGAGCGCAACGGCAATCGCGATGTTGACCGGTTTGCGGTAGATGACGTTCGTCCCCGCTACCGACGAATTGATTACTGGGTAGACCTTGATCGCATCGACCGTAGCCTTGATGATAAACGGCATGTACGAGAGCTTCTCACCCGTCGCAGCCTCGAACTCACGCCGCTTTGCGGCGCGAATCTTCGCGACGCGTGTGAAGTCCATCTCCATGAACGACGTGACGTGCGCAGATGTGCGGCGCGACGCAACCATGTGTTCGCTGATAAGCGCACGCATCTTGGACATCGGCTCCACGCGATCGCCGGGCCACGGCTCCGGAACCGGTCCGTGAAATTCAACTGCACCGCCAGGCGCATGCATCGAAGGCCGCGCGACCGGCGCTGCCGCCAGATGGTCGAGCAGGTCCTGCTTTGTCACGCGCCCCGCTATTCCGCTGCCGTTGAGGCCAGTGATATCGACACCATGCTCGGCGGCCATCTTGCGCACGAGGGGCGACGACTTCGATCGCAGACGACCTTCGAACGAATCCGGAGCCGCGAGCGGAGCCCTGGGTGCGCCGGCACCCGAAGACTGCACCGAAGCCGCGCTCGCACGTACACCGGAAGCCGAACCCGAAGCAGCAACGACGGGCGCCGAGCTGCCATTCCCAGCTGCCGGAGTACCTGAAGCTGCGCCGGGCGCAGCCGCCACGGACGCGGTAGCTGCCACTGGCGCCGCCTTGTCCGTCTCGATGCGTGCTACGAGAGTTTGAACCGCGACAGTCTGGCCTTCGGTGACCAGGATCTCCGCGAGAACGCCGGCCGTTGGCGACGGGATCTCTGCGTCCACCTTGTCGGTGGAGATTTCAAAGATTGGCTCGTCACGCTTTACGCGGTCACCGACCTTCTTGAGCCACTTTGAGAGCGTCCCTTCGGCGATCGACTCGCCCATCTGTGGCATTGTTACATCGATCCGAGCCATTTATGATCTCCGGCGTGTCAGTCTAATTATCGAAACCATCGGCACGAGTACAACCCCCGCGATCATCCCGATCAGCGCGTAGCGTCCCCAGTTACAGGCCGGTATGCCATCGGGCGGCTTGCAGCCCTGATACGAGCCGACAAACTTGGCGACCAGCACTGCCATCATTCCACCACCAAAAAAGCCCGCGATTGCAGAGAAACAACCCGCGCCAACAAGTGCCCCACCCGAGACGCGATCCCGGGATTCCGACTCCCCCGCCATCAGTAAGCTACAAGACGCCGCAACGCTCGTACCAAATCGGACGTCTGCGGAAGCACATAATCCTCAAGCGGCGGCGAGTACGGAATCGGTGTATCAGCGGCAGTGACCCGGAGCACCGGTGCGTCCAGCCATTCGAAACAAGTCTCACTGATGCGGGCCGTAATCTCGCCTGCGATTCCGCCCGTACGAGTATCTTCATGAGCAATCAGAACACGATTCGTCTTGCGGACTGTCGTGACGATTGCTTCGTCATCAAGCGGAAGAAGCGTACGAAGATCGAGGACCTCCACCGAAACGCCGTCCTCGGCCTGCATGATTTCCGCTGCTTCAAGTGCTTTCCACGTCATGGCGGAGTACGTGATGATCGATGCATCGGTCCCTTCACGTGCTACGCGTGCCTTTCCCAACGGCACGACATGATCGCCTTCCGGCATCACTTCCTTGATGCGGCGATACAGGTACTTGTGCTCAAAGAACAGAACGCAATCATCGTCGCGAATCGCGGCCTTCAACAGTCCTTTTGCATCGGCTGCAGTTGAAGGGCTCACAATCTTGAGTCCCGGCGTATGAAAGAACGCGGCCTCGGGGTTCTGAGAGTGAAACGGTCCGCCGCGAACGTAGCCGCCGATTGGCCCGCGCACGACCATTGGGCATCCCAATCCGATGCGATACCGAGCTGTCGCTACGTAATTCGTGAGCATGTCGTATGCGTTGGACACAAAGTCCATGAACTGCATCTCCACCACCGGACGCATGCCCATGTGTGCTGCTCCAGCCGCGGCACCGACGATCGCGATCTCCGAGATTGGTGTATCGATCACTCGCGACACACCGAACCGCTCCTGCAACCCCTCGGTGACCTTGAACGCGCCACCGTAGGTACCGATATCCTCGCCGAGGCAGAACACATTGACGTCTCGTTCCATCTCCTCGAACAGCGCCTGTCGGACACCTTCGAGATAAGTGACTTCAGACATCGTACGTACCCCATCCGGAAGCGCGCTCGTTTGACTCAACCGCGCTCTTCACATCTTCTCGAAACCAGAGCGGTGGCACAGGTGCGTCGCCCGCATACACACCTCGAAGCGCTTCGGCTGGCTCGGGCATCGGTGAAGCATCCGCCACATCGGTCGCCACATCAATTTCATCGGAGATCCGCTGATCGATCGCGCGGAGTTCGGCTTCCTTGACTTTCTGGCCGCGCAACACTTTCTCGAAGCGATCGATAGGATCGTTTTCTGTGGCCCAACGATCAATCTCGCCGGCCGGTACGTAGGACTGGTTGTCGTGCTCTGCGTGCCCCTTGCGCCGGTAAGTGATCAACTCGATGAGCGTCACTCCTTCACCATTGCGGGCACGATCGACTGCGCGACGGGTAACGTCATACACGGCAAGTACGTCATTTCCGTCGGCCTGCTCGCCTGGAACTCCATATCCGATTGCCTTGTCGACGAACGACTTCGCCGCGGTCTGCCTGGAGATCGGCGTTGAATACGCGTACCCATTGTTCTCGACGATCACGACGAGCGGACAACGCTGTACCGCAGCGAAATTGATGCCTTCATGAAACGCGCCTGTGGAGGTCGCTCCATCGCCGACGAAGACGAGACCAACGCGTTTCTCGCCACGCATCTTCGCTGCGAGAGTGACACCGGCCATTACAGGCACCATATCGCCCAGGTGGGATATCTGACCAATGAAGCCGCGCTCGATTCCGCCAAAGTGGATGTTGAGCTCCTTCCCCTTGGTCGGCGAGTCGCCCTTCGCCATGTACTGACGAATGACTTCAGTGGGTTGGGCACCGCGGACCAGCATCGCGCCGAGATTGCGAATCAAGGGCGCGAGGATGTCTCCCTTCGATTTGTCGAGCGCGTACGCAGCGCCCACGGCGTCCGCTTCCTGACCCAGCGAGCGGAACAGGCCGCCGATCACCTTCGTCTGTCTATAGAGATTTACCAGGCGCTCTTCAAGCGAGCGCGTGAGCCGCATGTAGTAATACAGCTCGAGCTTTTGCTCGCGCGTCAACGCCATTTGAGCTCCCTAGTAGGAAGCCGTCAGCTGATACGCCGGATTCTCCGCCCGGTGCAGCTCGACGTAAAACTTCTTTGCGTTGCGGTCGAGACGGCTTTCGCCTGTCTGGTCGGTGTCGATCTGCACAAAAGTGTAGTGACCACCTTCCATTTTTATCGTCAGCTTGAGCGTGCCGAGCGGCCCGGAGAACGAGCGCGAGTGCCGCGCTGTCGCCGTGGAATTCTCGAGTATCGTCGGAAAGAAACTGTCCGCGATAGCCAGCACCTGCTCTGGCTTGAGATTGGATCTATAGAAATGGTGCATGGTTAGCGTTTTGTCGTATCGCCACTCTGGCCGAGCGGCAGAGCGGGTAAAACCTGTTGTTGCCAATCCTGTGTGCGCTCGAGCTTGCTTGCGGAGTCACGCCGAAACTGCAAACCGATGGCCCAGTCGCCAGCAATCGGGAACCGAACATGTGCATAGTACGTTCCGACTTCCGGCCCTTTCGCCAGGCCGTCGCCAGCCTGCGCGCGCTCCTGGCTCGTGGCGAAGATTCGTCCTTCGCCGTTCTGAATCGGTTGGTTTGTTTTCTTGTCGAGAACAACCACCTTGAACACCGTGATTTCTTCAGCGACCGGCGGTGCCGGCTCGGCGCTGATACGAAAGGCAATATCGTCGGTGTATTGCCGTATCACCGGCACGCGGTCGTTGTTTCCGCATGCAGCGATCGATACAGCAACAGTCGCGGCGAATACCCCTCGCATCAGCGCCCGGGAGCTCATGACGCGTAGTATTCCAGTCCGAGGTGCGTTATCTGATCTTCGCCCATAAGATGGCGAAGCGTGTTCTTCATCTTGGTCTGCTGAATGAACAGGTCGTGCTCAGGCTGCAGGCCGGGAGCCGTCATTGGGCTCTTGTAGAAGAACGACAACCATTCCTGAATTCCCTTCATTCCAGCGCGCTGAGCGAAGTCGCTAAAGAGAGCGACGTCCAGTACGAGCGGAGCGGCGAGGATCGAATCGCGGCAGAGGAAGTTGATCTTGATCTGCATCGGGTAGTTCATCCACCCGAAGATATCGATGTTGTCCCAGCCTTCCTTGTTGTCGCCGCGCGGAGGGTAGTAATTGATGCGCACGACGTGCGAGAAGTCCTTGTACAGGTCGGGATACTTCTCCGGCTGGAGAATGGTGTGCAGCACGGAGAGCTTCGACTCTTCCTTGGTCTTGAACGACTGCGGGTCGTCGAGCACCTCGCCGTCGCGGTTACCGAGGATATTTGTCGAGTACCAACCGGCGAGCCCGAGCATGCGCGCCTTGATCCCGGGAGCGATCACCGTCTTCATCCACGTCTGGCCAGTCTTGAAATCCTTGCCGGACACGGGGACGCCACGCTGCTGCGCGAGTTGCAACAACGCCGGTACATCAGCCGAAAGATTGGGAGCGCCGTTGGCGAACGGTACGTTTTCCATGATCGCGGCGTAGGCGTACAGCATCGACGGCGCGATCATTTCATCGTTGTTGTCCATCGCGCGCTCGAACTGCTCGATCGTTGCATGCTGCGGTCCCGGCCTGATGAAGATCTCGGTCGATGCGCACCAGACGATCACGAGGCGGTCGAGCTTGTGCTTTGTCTTGAAATCTCGAATGTCCTGGCGGAGCTGCTCGGCCAGGTCGCGCTTGGTCTTTCCCGTCTTGACGTTCGTGCCGTGAATTCGCGTCACGTAGTGGTTGTCGAACACGGCCGGCATCGGCTTGATGGAGGCGAGGAAATCCGCGATCGGGGCGACATCCTTGTCCTCGAGGACGCCAGCCTTGCGAACGGCCGTCAGTGCGTCGTCGGGTATTGGATCCCAGGCTCCGAAGACGATGTCATTCAGATCTGCCAGCGGGACAAAGTCCCGGATCAGAGGCGCGCGATTTTCGGTGCGCTTGCCAAGCCTGATGGTCGCAGTCTGGGTGATCGATCCGATGGGCTTTGCGAGCCCACGGCGGATGCTCTCGACGCCAGCGATGAATGTCGTTGCCACGGCACCAAGGCCGGGCGTCAGAATACCGAGCTTACCAGAAGCCGGTGCGATTTTGGGTGGAGCAGAAGGGTTAGACATTCACAAGTGGTTTCTTGGATGTTGCACGATGGACGAAGCTGATGCGCTGGACCGCGGTGATCCATGCCGTAACTGTAAGCAGGACGATGATCGCCATAAGGACCCAGCCATGCAGCGTCAGGCCGAAAAATGCCTGTGGTACGGATAATAACACGACTCGCTCCGGACGCTGCATCACGCCGACCTTGGCGTCGATTCCGAGGCCGGCGGCTCGGGCACGGGTGTAGGAAACGAGGAACGTTCCGATAATGCCCAGAAGGCACACCACAACCATGTAGATGTTGTGGTAGATCACCGACGACGCGTAGAAAACCGCGAGGCCGGCAAGGACTCCGCCATCCGCCACGCGGTCCAGGGTGGAGTCGTAGAAGGCGCCAAATACGCTCGACTGACCGGTGCGACGCGCGACAGTTCCGTCCAGGACGTCAAAGAGGGCCGTCAAACCAATGATCCAGCCGGCTGTCATTATGTGGCCGGTCGCGTAGACCACGGCACCGGTCAGCGTGCAAATGGTGCCAACCGTCGTAATGACGTTGGGATGGACCCGCCGCCGAACCAGAAAATCGGCAACGGGTTCTATGACCCGGATATATCCAGCCTTGATAGCCTCCCAGAGCACCTTCATCGGCGTGGAAGCTAGCCTTAGCGACGCCCTTGGGCTAGGTGTTTCCTATGGGTCCGACTACGGGATCTGCCACTCATAGAGACCGGACAGTCTCACATTGTCTCTGGTGTAGGAGCGAGTTCCGTCAACCGGGGTCGCTTTGAGCCCTACCGTCGAGCCCGCCGAGATACCCGGAACGTTCATCGTCTCGGTATCGTTCGCGGGAACCTGCTTGAGAAAGACGTCCGTACCACCGTTCACCACGTAGATATTCGCGGCCTGAGCGAGATTGTTGGTGACCTTGAGCGCCACCTCGCTCACCGGCTGCGGCCCGGTCTTGACTTCGACCTGTCGGGGTCCGCACGCGGTCGCGGTCACGGCGAGCGCCATCAATGCTATCAATTTCTTCATGGGTTCTCCGGGAAGATTGCTCGGATCAACGCTTCGGCTACCAGATTTCTAGTAGAGAAGGTACTTGGCTACACTCTTTCGAAACGCATACGCCGGGCCGTAAGTCGAGTCTACGACGGCGTCGTAGTCAGATCCGGCGAGGATCGCGCGGCGAGCATCGGGAGATCCGAACAAGCGATCGAATCTGGTCGTATCGATTGTGAACTGCGTGGGATAGGCCTTGTGAATCGCGGCCAGCAGGCCAGCGGTCAGCCTGGTGGTCTGGAGTTCCGCGCGCGCAGTAACCTCAATGCCGATGCCATGTACCACCCGACCGGAATACTTGCCGTCGCCCGGATTTTCCGGCGTAAAGCTTACAGGGCTGAAGCGAACGCCGCCGATGCGGTGCTCCTTGAGGATCGAGATCACCTTGTCCGCATCCATCCACGGAGCCCCGATCTGACGGAATGCAGCCGAAGTACCGCGCCCGACCGAAAGATTGGTGCCCTCGAACGAGACAAGAGCGGGATACAGAATCACCGCCTTGAACGATTGCAGATTTGGCGAAGGCGCGATAAATGGCAGATTGGTCCGGTCGAACCACAATTCGCGTGACCACCGAGCGGCCGGAATTACATGCAACTCCGCGCCGATCTTGAGCTGATCGTTGTAAAAGCGAGCCAACTCACCCATGGTCATCCCGTGCCTTAGCGGGATCGGATACATGGCCCACGCGAGCCCGGGGTGTCCGGGCGCCGGATCGTTGGAATTGGACAGCGCCGAATCGAGCACTGGGCCTTCGACAAACGCCCCTGTAATTGGATTAGGCCGGTCGAGCACGATCACAGGCTTGTGCGCGCGCGCCGCAGCGCGCAGCGCATAAACCATTGCGCCTTCGTACGTCCACGTCCTCACACCGACATCCTGCAAGTCGATCAACAACTCATCCACCGACACGAGCGACGAATCAGGCGGTGGCATCGTCTGCGTGCCGTACAGGGAGATAACCGGAAGCCCGGACCGCCGATCGACGGACGACGATATTCCGGTCTTATCGATAGTCGCGCCCATGCCATGTTCCGGCGAGAAGAGCTTCACGACGGTGACGCGGGCCTTGGTGGCGCGCTTGTCTGACCTCAGGAGATCGACGTCACGCTTGCCCTTCTCGTCGACGCTTGCGTCGTTGCTCAGCAGCGCGACGCGCTTTCCCTGGATGAGGTAAGTGCTGTCATCCAGCAGGACGGTGATTCCGGGACGAACGTTGGCTTCCGGAAAGCCGGTCATGTCGTCAACACGATGGTAGACGACAGAGCATCCGGCCGTCAGGACCAGCAAAACGAGCAAAGATCTGGTAAGCGATCGCGACATTACGTTGGATCCGGGAGTTGTGGTTGCTGGTATAATCGCAAACCGCGGGCCTTCCTGCCATTCGGCAGTGGCAAAAGCACTGCGTCTTACCTCGCTTTCGCATTCCGGTTCCGTCGCGGGCGGTAGGCGCCCTGAGCGCGGCTACGGTAGGCCGCGGCCCTGCCGCGGCGAGGCGGATGCACCGCGCCAGCGGCGTAGACAGGCGCGGTAGCGCCGCGCCTTACGTATATTTCGGGCTCAAAAGGAGAGACCAAAATGGCAGTGTCCAGCCAGCCAGAAATCAATCTCACTCTGACGCCAGCCGCGGGGGTAGAGATCCAGAAGTTCATGGAGATCGAAAAGGTTTCGCCCGATGAGGGTGGCCTTCGCGTCAGCATTCAACCCGGCGGGTGCAGCGGGTTCAAATATTCGCTTCTCATCGAAGACAAACCCGCCGAGGATGACCTCATTCTGGTACTGCAAGGGTACCGAGTGTTTGTCGATCCGTTCTCTGCCCAGTATGTCAACAACGTCACGGTCGATTACGTGACATCGATGCAGGGTTCCGGATTCACTTTCAAGAACCCGAACGCCACGGGCGGTTGCGGCTGCGGCTCATCGTTCTCGGCTTAACGCCACCAAATTGCTGCACCGAGGGCGGTGAATGAGAAACTCGTTCACCGCCCTCGATCTTATTGTTCTCATCGCGTACCTGACTGGCACGACCCTCCTCGGCGTCTACCTCGGACGCAATCAGAAGAACACCCGCGACTACTTCGT
>JBDTAB010000095.1:0-19373 GCA_039924865.1 Gemmatimonadaceae bacterium
AAAGCGCAGGCTCGTCAGACTCGCTCGAAGTCTACCGCTTCGGCGTGAACTGCCAGCAACCAGGACGCAACTGCGCGGCCGGTTCAGACTCACTCCTGGTCCCCTTCAAGCAGCCAATCGCAGTGAAGCCGCACAGCCCCATCAATGCGGCTGATACGATCATCAAATTCGACACGTCGTTCTATTCGGTGGTCGTGCAAATTGACAAGATTGCGTTCAGGGACAGCACCTTCACGCGTGGCTCGGGTAACTTTGCGCGCGCCGTGATCGGTGAAGGCGGAGCCGTGCAGGGCAGTCGCGTGCTTGGCTTCAATGCCAAGTTCGGGCTTGCTACAACGGTGACGGCACCGAACGGCGTGATAGTCAATCTGCCCACTCCTGTAATCGATCTTGGGGTATCGCCACCGGAGCAGGTTTCCGACCTCACAGCAAATACGTTTGCGCGAGTTGGTGGCGTGGCCATCAACTTCGACGGTGCGCTGTCCGCGGTGAGGGCCGACTCGATCTACCTCTTCAATCAGGAACTGCGGCATCAGGGCACGCTCCAGACGACAACCTCTGGCAATCCTGGGTTTGATTTTGCACCGCAGAACTCCGGCAACGGGATCGATTCATCATCACCGTTGAAGTCATGCTACTCGTTCGCGGCCTCCATGGAGCCTTCGATAGAAGTGTATGAGAACCATCACTTCAAGCGCATTGCCGTGATCCCGATCAAGAGCCCGATTATCGGACCGATCAAATCTGCCGTGCGCCAGCCAAGCGGCCAACTGATACTGGTGGGTGCTACAGCGAAGGGCGTCGTGATCGTCAACGTCGACCCGGCCCTGTTCGGTGGGGTCAGCTGTCCGCCGTAACCGGCGATTGAAATTGGCAAAACGCAACGAAGCTCGGCTCGCGCCGGGCTTCGTTGCGTTCTGCCACCGGGAGCCTGGATCACCTATACGAGCGCGCTCCATTCGAGCGAGAATGGTCACAGCTCGTGTGCCCCGGTTTGGCGAAGCAGCTTGCGCTGGGTTTATTATTGTCCCACATGCTCAGGTTCACTACCGCTGGCGAGTCGCACGGATCTGCACTCGTTTCCATTCTCGAAGGGATGCCCGCGGGCCTTCCAATTCTGGCCGCGCAGGTCGACGCGCAGCTCGCTCGGCGGCAAGCCGGTTACGGCCGCGGCCGGCGCATGCAAATTGAATCCGATAGCATCGAGCTGCTGAGTGGAGTTCGCGCTGGACAGACGATTGGCTCCCCGATCGCGATGCTCATCCGGAACCATGACTGGCGTAACTGGCAGGAGATCATGAGCACAGGACTGCTGGACGGCGAGTCAGCGGATCCCGGCGGGGCCGAGCGAAAACGTGCGGTTACCAGGCCAAGGCCAGGCCACGCGGACCTGGCCGGGATGCTCAAGTACAACCGAACCGATGCGCGTGACATACTGGAGCGTGCTTCGGCCCGTGAGACAACAGCGAGGGTCGCCGCCGGCGCCGTTTGCCGTACGTTGCTGGCGATGCTCGGCATTACGATTGGCAGTCATGTAGTCGAGCTCGGAGATGTCGTGGCCCAAGCGCCCGACCCGCTTCCGGCGGACCTGAACGATGCGGCGGACAGATCGCCCGTCCGCACGCTCGACAGCGACGCTGAAGCACGCATGATTGCGCTGATCGATGATGCAAAGCGCTCCGGTGATACCCTTGGCGGAATCTGCGAGGTTGTTGTCACGGGGCTGCCCGTTGGCCTGGGATCGCACGTCTCGTGGGACCGCAAGCTGGACGGTCGCCTCGCGGCGGCTCTCATGTCGATCCCGGCGGTGAAAGGTGTCGAGATCGGAATGGGATTTCAGGCGGCTCGGCTACACGGGTCGCATGTCCACGACGAAATCGATCCGGCGGAGGCCGATGTCACACGCGGCAGATTGCGGCGTCGCACCAATAATGCGGGTGGGCTCGAAGGAGGCATCACCACTGGTGAGCCGCTCGTTGTACGAGTTGCGATGAAACCAATCAGCACGCTCATGCGACCGCTCGCGTCTGTAGAGATGACTACCCGCGAGAGCGCTTCGTCCACCGTCGAACGAAGTGACGTGACGGCGGTGCCGGCCATGGGCGTGATCGCTGAGGCGATGACTGCATTTGTGCTCGCAGACGCAGCCCTGGAGAAGTTCGGTGGAGACTCGCTCGGAGAACTGCTGCGGAACCGCGACGGCTATGTGCGGTATCTCGCTGAGCGAGATACCGATCGATAGGAGGGCGTCGTGACCGGCCGGCCGGCGAAGCACCTTGTGCTGGTTGGGTTGCCAGGAGTTGGCAAGAGCACCGTGGGCCGTGGTGTTGCGGAAAACCTCCGTCGGCGCTTCATCGATCTGGATACGTTTATCGAACGATCGATCGGAAAGTCCATCGGGCGGATCTTTGAGGAAGATGGGGAGTCTGCCTTTCGGATCGCTGAGGCTGAGGCCAGTGCAGCGGCGGCTCGAATGGGAGCTTCGGTGATCGCGCCGGGAGGCGGCTGGGTGCTCAACGAGGCAGCGAAGGCACATTTGCTCCCCTGTTGCCGTATCATATACCTTAGAGTGTCACCGGACATGGCAGTCCGGCGGATGGGTCGCGGTATTGCACGGCGTCCATTGCTGTATCAGGCCGAAGACCCGGAAGCGGTAATGAGAGAGCTATTCGACGCTCGCAGGGAGATGTACGAACGAAGTGCAGAGCTGACGGTCGAGACTGGCGCGGTCAGTAAAGCGAAAGTAATTGCGAGGGTGGTGGAGCTGGTGCTCGCCGCCGAGAGTAATACCTCATCAACGGCTGGAACGAATGACTGAAGGCATAGAAGGCTACAACGTCCCGCGCCCTATGCGCGTGCTCGGACCGCACGAGCGGAGCCGGTTCACGTCAGAGGCTTGGGGTTATCTGGTCGGTCTGAGTCGATCGGGCCTATTGGATCAAGCTGAGCTTGAGCACGTGATCGATCGGGCTCTGACGCACTTTGACGGTCGCGTTGGGCTTACTGATCTGCGGCTCATGCTCGGCGACGGAAGCCTGGACGGCGGCGATCCAACATCATCTGTAACAACGCATTGAATCCGGGATTTCCCGGCAACTGATACGAAGGGGAAATGGCAATACGAAAGACGGCGCCGAAGAGCGCTGAGGCAAAAGAGAAGGCTCGCGTAACGTCGGCATCACGAGCGGCTGCAAAGCCAACCGCATCTGCAGATCCGGCGGAGACTGCGGTGAAACCTGCTCGCAAGACTGCGCGCAAGGTTGCTACGAAGACTGCGCGCAAGGCTACGACAAAGACGGCTCGCAAGGCCGTGCGTAAGGCAGCACCCAAGACGGCCCGCAAGGCCGTCGCAGTCGACGCGTACGATGACGATGCCGGCTACGATGGTAACGGCTCGGGGACGGCGCTTGTCATTGTGGAATCGCCCGCAAAGGCGAAGACGATCGGGAAATATCTTGGTCGCGGGTACAAGGTGCGCGCGACCATCGGTCACGTGCGTGACCTTCCGCAAAAGAAGATGGGTATAGACGTTGAAAACGGCTTCGAGCCGGAATACGTCACGATCCCTGGCAAGGAAAAGACACTCGCCGAACTGAAGATAGCGGCCAGAGATTCGAGTCAGATATATCTCGCAACTGACCCTGATCGCGAAGGGGAGGCGATTGCGTGGCATGTTGCGTCGCAAATCAAGCGGAAAGGCGGTGCACCGGTGCGTCGCGTGCTTTTCCGCGAGATAACGCGGGATGCCGTGCGTGATGCGATTGAGAACGCAGGACAGATAAATGAGCGTCTCGTAGAGGCTCAGCAGGCGCGGCGCGTACTCGATCGACTTGTTGGCTACAAGGCGAGTCCGATGTTGTGGAAGACCGTGAAGAAGGGCGCTTCGGCTGGGAGAGTCCAGACAGTTGCACTGCGATTGATCGTGGAGCGCGAGCGAGAGATTCGCGCTTTCAAGCCGGTCGAATACTGGACGATCGCGGCGCTTCTGGAAAAGGGCGGCCAAGAATTCATCGCGAAGCTACATCATATAGATGGCAAGAAGCCGGAAATATCGAATGCCGCTGACGCTCAGCGGATTATTGACGATCTAAAGGGGAAAAAGACTTTCCCGGTTGTTGAGGTCAAGCGTCGCGAGCGTCGAAAAAACCCGTATGCGCCATTTACGACGAGTACGTTGCAGCAAGAAGCGGCCAAACGGCTTGGATTCGGATCCAAGCGTACGATGCGGCTTGCGCAGGATCTTTACGAAGGAATCGACATCGGGGCCGAGGGTGCGGTTGGTCTCATCACCTACATGCGCACGGATTCGTCGCGAGTAGCCGAGTCGGCGGCGACGGCCGCGCGCAATTATTTGCGGACGCTTTTCGGTGAGGAATTTCTTGCGAAGGGCGGGCCGCAGCTTTATGGCGATGGCAAGGGGAAGAACACACAGGACGCGCACGAAGCAGTACGCCCGACCGATCCAACTCGCAGGCCAGATGCGATCAAGCGTTATCTGAAGGACGATCAGTTTCGGTTGTACGAGTTGATCTGGAAGCGATTCATGGCGTCACAGATGGCGCCAGCGGTATTCGACACGACGTCCGTGAATTTCGACCTCGGTCGCTACCAGTTTCGCGCGACGGGAAGTGTCGTCAAGTTTACGGGCTATCAGGCACTCTATCAGGAAGCACGCGAGGCGGGTGACGGAAAAGCGCTCGAAGACGAGCAGGCTCTACCGGCAATCGTCGAGGGCGAGAGCGTGCCGGTAAAGCGGATCGACCCGACACAGCACTTCACCGAACCGCCTCCGCGTTTCTCCGAAGCGAGTCTCGTAAAGGAGCTGGAGCGTTTGGGTATCGGTCGGCCGTCGACATATGCATCGATCATTTCGACTCTCGCTGATCGCCGGTACGTTCTTCTTGAGCAGCGCCGATTCTTCCCGACAGCTCTGGGCGAACAGGTCGAGCGCGTGATGGTGAAGAGCTTGCCTGACGTGTTCAACGTGCAGTTCACATCCAACATGGAGAGCGATCTCGACAAGGTGGAGGATGGCGTCGTGGATTGGCGCGAGATGCTGGCGAATTTTTATGGCCCGTTTGCGGATCGGGTCAAAAACGCCGATGTCGAGGGATTGATCGCCGAAGCGCACGACCTTTCGGAGTTCGAGGGCCAGAAGTGCCCCGACTGCGGCGGCAAGCTTGTGCCGCGCGGGGGATTTTTCGGGCCGTTCATGGCGTGCGAGAACCATCCCAAGACTTGCAAGTTCACGCGTCCGTTGCGTGGAGACAAGAAGGCCGCTCGTGTAACCGATGAGATCTGTCACGAATGCGGAGCGCCGATGGTGATACGTTCCGGTCGTAGCGGAGAGTTCCTGGGCTGCAGCAAGTTTCCGAAGTGCCGCGGTACGCGCTCGATGCCGACGGGGGTGAAATGCCCCAAGTGTGGTGGCGACGTGGCGGTGCGGAGGTCCAAGAAGCGCGGCAAAGCATTCTACGGATGCGCAAATTATCCGGCGTGTGATTTCGTAGTGTGGGACAAGCCGGTCGCTGAAACGTGTCCTGAATGCGGCTTCGTGGGCGCAGAGTCCAAATCGACGAAGGCTCGCGGAGAGTATCGCCGCTGCATGAAGTGCCAGAACGAGTGGGACGTTGTGGCGAAGCCCGTGGAGGCTGTCGTTGCATGACGAGTTGGTCACGATCGTGGGCGGCGGGCTCGCAGGTTCCGAAGCCGCGTGGCAGCTTGCGCAGCGTGGGCACCGCGTAGCGTTGCACGAGATGCGTCCGGTGCGCACGACAGAAGCGCACCGGACGGAGTTTCTCGCCGAGCTGGTCTGTTCCAACACGTTCAAGAGCACGGAGCCTGCGACGGCGCATGGCGCAATCAAGGCAGAAATGCGTGAGCTTGGATGTCTGGTGCTCGAATGCGCAGATCTCTCTCGCGTTGCCGCGGGGACGGCGCTCGCGGTCGATCGCGATGCGTTCGCGTCTGCCGTAACGGACCGAATAACGGCTCACCCAAAGATTACCGTCATTAGAGGCGAGGTGGCCGATATCCCGGACTCACCAACGATCATCGCCACAGGACCGCTTACGAGCGACGCTCTCGCACAATCGCTGCGCAACCGGCTTGGGGTCGAATCACTTGCGTTTTACGACGCGATCGCGCCGGTCGTATCGCGCGAATCGATCGACGAGGCGGTCGTATTTACCGCATCGCGATATGGCAAGGAAACGATGGAGGGGGCAGAGGAAGGGGCGTATCTCAACTGTCCGATGTCGGAGGAGGAGTACGCCGCATTTGTCGCTGAGCTCGATGCAGCGGACCAGTTCCACGGTCATGAGTTTGACAAGGTTCCGTACTTCGACGGCTGCATGCCTGTGGAAGAGATGAACTCTCGCGGCCGGGAGACACTTCGTTTCGGTCCGCTGAAGCCTGTCGGCCTTGTAGATCCGCGGACGGGACGGAGGCCCCATGCTGTGGTGCAGCTTAGGCGCGAGGATCGTGCGGGGCGCCTTTGGAATCTCGTAGGCTTTCAGACAAGATTGCGCATTCCGGAACAGCAGCGAGTCTTTCGAATGATTCCAGGCCTGGCAAATGCTGAATTCCTGCGCTATGGATCGATCCACCGCAACTCGTACATCAACTCACCCGGGGTACTCACGCCAGCTCTCGCTCTACGCGACGACGATCGTGTACTCCTCGCCGGGCAGATCACGGGGGTCGAGGGATATACCGAGAGCACCGCGTCGGGGTTGTTGGCCGGGATCAACATGTCCCGGGTCCTGAATGGTGCACCTCCGGTCGTTCCGCCGCCAACCACAATGCTCGGCGCGTTGTACCGATATCTTCGTGAAGCAGACCCGCGACACTTTCAGCCAATGAACGCCAACTTCGGCCTTGTTGACGAACTCGATGAGCCAATACGTGACAAGCGCGTCAGAAAGGAGCGAATGGCCGAGAGGGCTCTGCGTGAGATGCGTGCGTGGCGGGATGAACATGCGCTCGGGCTCCCGGTCGTAGCATGACGGAGGAAATTGACCGAGTTGCGGAGTTCCTTGAACACATGGAAAAGGAACGCGATGTTTCGCCAAATACGATCAAGGCTTACACGCGTGATCTGGCCGAATTTGTCGCGTACCTCGGCAATTATTACGGTACCGGAGGCTGGTCGTGGGCGGGCGTGGACCGCCTTGCGATTCGCGGCTTTCTGGCACACCTCGTCCGGCGCGGAGTGAGCAAACGTTCTGCAGGCCGTTCGCTCTCCGCCGTACGATCGCTGTATCGATATCTGCATCGAAACGAGATTGTCGAGGCCAATCCAGCGCGCGCGGTCGGAGCGCCGAAGCGCGACAGGAATCTTCCCGCGTATCTCGACATCACTCAGATGGGCACGCTGTTCAGCGCCGCCGAGATTCGCGCGCAAGGCGGACGTTTTGTGGATGTCCGAAATCTTTCCATGCTCGAGTTGTTTTACTCCGCGGGGCTCAGACTGTCGGAACTGCGCGGCATCAATCGCGATTCGCTCGACCTGCTCGCAAATCAGGTGAAGGTGCGCGGAAAGGGGCGCAAGGAACGAATTGTTCCAGTAGGAGATCGCGCAACATTGGCATTGCGAAACTACGAAGCGAGGCGCGACGAGTTGTTGCGTGCGATTGGCCAGAAGGGGGATCGCACAGCATTCTTTCTTTCGTCGACTGGCCGTCGCATCAGTACGCGCGCTCTTCAGAATGCGATGACTTCGCTGCTGGATCTCGTGAGCGAGAGTTCGGGCCTTTCGACGCACTCGCTAAGGCACACCTTCGCAACACACATGCTCGACGCTGGTGCAGATCTGCGGGCTGTGCAGGAACTCCTCGGACATGCGTCGGTGCAATCGACGCAAATCTACACGCACACGAGCGTAGAGCGTCTGAAGCAGGCATACAGGTCAGCTCACCCGCGCGCCTAGCACGCAAACGTCACTGCGATGACGCTGTATCTGTTCGTGCATAATACGTCGTGGACTGTCGAGCGGAGACGTGTGCTCGTGCGCAACTCCGTGGCGGATCGACTGCCGGACGAAAAACTGTTCTTGTTCTTCACGGCGGCGGATGGCGAAGTACGTCGCAGCGACATCGCGGAAAATTTTCCCGAGGAACCTACTGCTCGCCTTCTGGAATCGGTGTGGAGATTCGCCGAGGTGATTCGCGCCGGCGACCCCGGCGAGATGACCACCCGAGGTGAGATCGTGGTGCCCGGGATGCGCGATGTTGCAGTGGCGGTCTTTCGTGCGTTCGCCCTTCGGTGTCCGAATTGTGGCGCTCGCGGCGTGACCAGTTCCTGGTTCAAGCTGAAACGGCACTGTGGACAGTGTAGGATTCGATTGGAGCGTGGGGAGTCGTCCGAGTATTTTCTCGGCGGAATGCTGTTCAACATCTTCCTCGCGGAACTCATATTTGCGGCCGTACTGCTAATCGTCACATTCACGATGTGGCCCAAGGTGCCGTGGCGAGGGATGGAATTCGCTCTGGTCGGCGCAATGATCGTGGCGCCAATCGTTCTCTATCCCGCTTCGAGACTGTTGTGGCTAGCGCTTGACCTGCTGCTCAGGCCGCCGGACGCGACGGAAATGGCTTGGCACAAGAGTGAATCGGATGAATGATTTCAGCCGGCGGCGACCCTGCGTCTTAAAGGCTCCTTGTCAATCGTCTGGCCCATCAACCTATCGTAGACGTCGGCAACGAGCCGATAGCACTCGCATGAAACCTCTTCGAGGCCTGCCCGGTTGACGATAGTGATCTCTCCGCGACGGTAACGGATGAGACCAGCCTTCTGGAGATTGCCCGCGGCGACAGTGACACCGGCGCGGCGCACGCCAAGCATCACCGCCAGGTATTCATGTGTGAGGTGGAACTGATCACCTGGCACTCGATCATGCGTCATGAGGAGCCATCGTGCACAGCGTTGCCGTAGCGAGTGTCGCTGGTTGCAGACAACGGACTGTCCGATCTGAGTGAACATCGCGTGGGCATACCTGAGCATGACTGTGCGCAGTTGATCGTCGGTGTTAAGCAATTCGATAAAACAATCCGCTGGGGCAACCGCGACTCGGCCGCCGATCTGAACTAAGAAACGCATATTTGCCATGTCGGTGCCGAACAGTGCCGGCAGGCCGATCATGCCCTCCTGGCCGACCGTTGCGACCTCGCCCCAGGTTCCGCTCACCGGAGCAGACATCGAGATTACGGAATCAAGAGGGAAGTACACCCGCGTTACGTTGTCGCCTGGTTCGTACAGTTCGGTTCGGGAAGGAGCGTCGATGATGGCGAGCTGGCCGAAAAGGCGGCGCGCGGACTCCCCGGGCAGTGCGCGGAGCAGGAGATTTTCTTCGAAGTTGGCCATGGTACGGTTGAGTGCAAACAGCTTGCCGAGCCAACTTTAAGGCGCGGCTGGCTGTAGCAAAAGTGAACGGCCAGTTTCTATCGAATGCGCATTCTGCCCGTTTTCTTCGGCTCTGGTTCGGTATTCCTACGCGCTCGACCCCGGAAAAGGAACAGCTCTCGGAAATATTTCCTATTCCTTAGTGCGCCGATAAGGAGGAAAATGGCCCCGGCGAGGATCACCGGAGTCTCCAGTCTCCAGTCGTGACCGATGAGGGCGACTCCTAGCAGGACAATACCAACGCCAGCGAGCAGTTCCCCCTTGAGATCGAGTGCCGCGCGGGTTCGGCGTCGACGCTCACGGATGCCGCCAACCGCCTGTGGCCCCCACGCGTCCCACATGATGGCGACGCCTAAAAGCAGCACGAGTATGCCGAGCACGAGCGGGATGTATTCAACCACCATGGCCGTCTCCGTGGTTCAGTTCACCAGGGGCACTGAAGCCTTTCTCGTGCGGCCGAGTGAGGTCCGCGCGAGTGGACTCGATTGCCTGAGCGTGTTTGGCGTGGATCGTTTTAGGGGAAGGAATTGCCGTCTCCGGTCGTGGTGGTCGCTCCCAGGCAAACGCATGGATCCGACTTTAGAGTGCAAAAACGGGGCGCACGGCTGTTTCTTTAGGTATGCACAGCATACTTCCGACCATTCGCGCGACCACAATTCTCGCCGTACGCCGAAACGGGCAGGTCGCACTCGGCGGCGACGGGCAGGTGACCGTGGGCGATACCGTAATGAAGTCCAACGCTCAGAAGGTTCGGACTCTACAGAATGGCAGACTGTTGGCCGGGTTTGCCGGCGCCGCAGCTGACGCGTTCACCCTATTCGAGAAATTCGAGGAGAAGCTGAAGCGCTTCCCGGATAACCTGCCCAGAGCGGCCGTCGAGCTTGCCAAGGATTGGCGCAGTGATCGAGTATTGCGGCGGCTCGAGGCGCTGCTGATAGTAGTCTCCCGCGAACACGGCTTCATAATCTCTGGGACCGGTGATATCATCGAGCCCGATGACGGGATTCTGGCGATTGGATCGGGCGGCACTTATGCGCTCGCGGCGGCGCGTGCGCTGGTGGAAAGCACGGAGCTGGAGCCACGTGACGTCGTTCGCCGCGCTCTGATGATTGCTGGCGAGATCTGCGTGTACACCAATACGCACATCACGGTCATCGAGCCGGGAGCGTAGGAATGTCCTCACCACGTACTCAACAGGCACTCGCCAAGCTCGCCGGTCTGACGCCGCGGCAGATCGTGCAGGAACTGGATCGCTACATCGTCGGTCAGGGAGACGCCAAGAGGGCCGTCGCGATCGCCCTTCGTAACCGGTGGCGCAGGCAGCGTGCACCGGAGTCCATCCGCGAAGAGATATCGCCCAACAATATCATTCTCGTTGGCCCCACTGGAGTGGGAAAGACGGAGATTGCGCGGAGACTCGCCAAGCTCGCCGGCGCACCGTTTGTTAAAGTCGAAGCCTCGAAGTTCACGGAAGTGGGATATGTAGGTCGCGATGTCGAATCCATGGTGCGCGATCTCGTCGAGGCGGCAATGAGCATGGTGCGCGACGATCGCGAGAGTGAAGTAGAGGAACTCGCAAGCGAACGCGTCGACGAACGGCTGCTCGATCTGTTGCTACCGGTACCTCAGGAAACGCCGACTGATACTGCCGAGCCGCAGGCTGCACCCAAGGATGAGCAGGTATTCTTCGTCTCGGGAAGCGGTGGTGTCAGCAAGGAAACTGAAGCGGCGCGCGACCGGCATCAACGCACGCGGGACAAGCTGAGGCTTCTGCTCCGCGCGGGCGAGTTGGACAATCGCGAGGTCGAGATCGAAGTGCGGCAGAATGCGCCGGTGATGTTCGACATGATGATTCCGCAGGGCGCGCCGGATGGAATGGAGAACTTTTCCGATATGCTTCGGGAAATGATGCCCAAGCGGATCAAGAAGCGCACGGTAAAGGTGCCTGAAGCACGGCGCATACTCATGGATGAGGAACTCGACAAGCTCATCGATCAGGACGAACTAGTCACTGATGCGCTCGAGCGTGTGGAGCAGATGGGAATCATCTTCCTCGACGAGATCGACAAGATCGCGGGCCAGCGTGGTGAGAGTGGCGGGCCGGATGTGTCGCGCGAGGGAGTGCAGCGCGACCTGCTCCCCATTGTCGAAGGATCGACCGTATCGACAAAGTACGGAAATGTGAAGACGGACCACGTGCTGTTCGTTGCAGCGGGCGCATTCCACGTTTCCAAGCCGAGCGACCTCATTCCAGAACTGCAGGGTCGATTCCCAATTCGTGTCGAGCTCAAGCCGCTTACGGAGGCGGATTTCGTGCGGATCATGACGGAACCGGAGAACGCGCTGACAAAGCAGTATGCGGCGCTCGTGGAATCCGAAGGGGCGTCGCTCACTTTCACGACGGATGGCGTGGCGGAGATCGCGCGCACGGCAGCGCTTGCGAACGATCGGATGGAGAATATCGGTGCGAGACGTCTACATACCGTGATGACCACGCTGCTCGAAGATGTGCTGTACGAGTTACCGGACAGCGGCGCGCAGTCGGTGAACGTCGACGCGGAGATGGTCAAGCGTCGGCTCGAGAAGGTTGTGGAGGATGAAGACCTGCGTCGGTACATCCTGTGATCAGACCAGGTAGACTGTACACAGACGATGCGTGAGCGGATGGGACCGACGGATATAATGGCAGTCCTTGCGCACCGCTATCCTATCCTGCTCGTAGACCGGATCGACGTTCTAGAAGCCGGAAGGCGGGTGGAAGGGCGCAAGCAGATCACCGGTGGCGAGTGGCAGATGTGGGGTGGCATCCACGCGGCGATGCCGAGCATGCTGGTTGTAGAGGCTCTGGCGCAGACTTCCGCGGCATTGCTGCTCGGGCTCGTGGAGTCGACTGTTGGCGTTATCGGGTACTTCGCCGGAATCGAGCGGGTGAGGATGCGCGAGCCGGCAGTTCCGGGGGATACCTTGGTGCTTTCCGTGGAACTATCCAGCTTCCGCAGGGGGGTGGCGCGGCTCAAGGGCATCGCAACCGTGGACGGACGCCGCGTTGTCTCCGCGAGCTTCACGACCATCGTTCGCCCGGTGACCTGAGTCCGCTAGAATTGATGAGGCTCAGACTGTAGCAATTTTACGTACTTACGATACAGGATCATGGGACATCGCGATTTTCTAGCAATTACAGATTTCTCCGCCAGCGAGCTCGAGTCGCTGTTCTCGATTGCCGAATCGATGCGGAATGGCACATATGGCAAGACGCCACTCGCGGGCCAGACGCTCGCGATGATCTTCATGAAGGCTTCAACACGAACGCGTGTGTCCTTCGAAGTGGGTACGTATCAGCTCGGTGGGCACGCACTCTTCCTTTCTCCGCGCGACGTTCAGCTCGGCCGAGGCGAACCGATTTCCGATACCGCGAAGGTGCTGTCGCGTTACGTGAATGGAATCATGATCCGCACGTTCGCTCATGCGGATGTGGAAATGCTTGCACAAAACGCATCGGTGCCCGTGATAAACGGCTTAACCGATCTTCTGCATCCATGTCAGGTGCTCGCGGATCTCCTCACGATACGACAGCAGCTTGGGTCGATCCAGGGCCGCAAGGTGGCGTGGGTCGGCGACGGCAACAACATGGCGAACTCGTGGATCAACGCGGCGTACGTTCTGGGGTTCGAGCTCTCGCTCGCGTGTCCGGAGGGCTACGATCCGGATCCCGCGATGCTGGCACGCGCTCGTACCAGATCGACTGTGACGGTGGTGCGCGATCCTGCTGTCGCTGCACGGAACGCAGATGTGGTAACGACAGACGTCTGGGCATCTATGGGACAGGAAGAGGAAAAGGCGATACGGGAGAAGGCTTTCCACGGATTCCGCGTGGACAGTGCCCTCATGTCCGATGCGTCGCGGAACGCGATCTTCCTGCACTGCCTTCCGGCGCATCGCGGTGAGGAGGTGACGGCTGACGTTATCGATGGTCCACAGAGCCGCGTGTGGGACGAAGCCGAGAACAGGCTGCACATTCAGAAGGCAATAATGGCGGTGCTCATGGGCGGGGAATCATTGTGACACATCGCACTCCGTTGCACGAGGTGCATGTTGCTCTCGGCGCGAAGATGGTGCCGTTCGCCGGGTTCGAGATGCCGGTGCAATACCCGTCTGGAATTACTGCGGAACACAAGTCGGTTCGCGAAGGAGTTGGTCTTTTTGATGTCAGTCACATGGGCGAGTTCATGGTCAGGGGGCCGCAGGCGATTGACTTCGTCAACTACGTAACAACCAACGATGTTGCGGCGCTGTCGGTTGGCCAGGCGCACTATTCGACCATTCTTTACGAGAACGGAACCATCGTCGACGATTGTCTCGTGTATCGGTTCCCGGATCACCTGATGATGGTTGTGAACGCGTCGAACAAGGACAAGGATCTCGCGTATATCAGTTCGTACATGGAGCGCTTCGATTGCAGCATCGAAGACGTGAGCGACAAGATCGCCTTGCTTGCGCTTCAGGGCCCGCGCGCGCAAGAGGTGATGTCGCAGTTTACCGATGTCGATCTGGACAGCATTGGGTATTATCATTTTCAGATAGCGACCGTCGCTGGCGTACCTGACATAATCCTTTCTCGAACAGGATACACGGGCGAGGATGGATTCGAGTTGTATTTCGATGCATCCCGTGCGGTGGAAGTGTGGAATGCACTCATGAGTGAAGGGTCCGTTGCACCAGCAGGGCTTGGTGCGCGGGACACACTCCGACTCGAAATGGGCATGGCGTTGTATGGCAACGACATTGACGACACGACGACACCGTACGAAGCCGGCCTCGGCTGGCTCGTGAAGATGAAGAAGGGTGATTTTGTCGGGAAGGCGGCGCTCGAGCGTCAGAAGGCTGCCGGCATTCCGCGCAAGCTTGTTGGTTTCAGTATGGCCGACCGCGCATTTCCGCGGCATGGTTATCCGGTCACCTGTGCCGGAGGCGCAAGTGGCGAAGTACGAAGTGGAACGATGAGCCCGACGCTTGGCATCGCGATCGGAACTGCCTATCTGCCGTTCGAGATGGCGAAGGAAGGCACCGAGTTCGAAGTCGAAATTCGCGGTAAGCAGGTTCCCGCTGTGGTGCAGAAGATGCCGTTCTACAAGAACGCGTCGCATCGTTGAAGGTCGCGATCGTCACGATTTCGGATTCCGCCGCGGCCGGCGGTCGTGCAGACGCATCGGGCGATGGTGTCGCCGAGTGGGCCATGGTACACGGTTATTCGATAGTGTCGCGTACGTGTGTGGCGGACGAGTCTGTCGAGATTGTGCGCGCGCTGCTCGTAGCTTGCGATGGTGGTGACTGCGATCTGGTTGTTACGACTGGCGGGACCGGGCTTGGTGCGCGCGATGTGACGCCGGAGGCCACTCGCGCCGTGATCAAAGCGGAGGCGCCCGGTATCGCAGAGAGAATGCGCGGACACGAGACGAGATTTCCGCGATCTGTTCTGTCACGTGGAGTCGCGGGCGTTCGGGGCAGAACGTTGATCATCAACCTGCCGGGCTCGCCCGGTGGCGTACGAGATGGGCTTTCGGCGTTGGAGCCGATCATCGATCATGCGTGCGAAATCCTGAGCGGCGCCGTTACTGAGCATCGGAGCGGTGATGGCTCGTAGCACCGGTGCAATGGTGCTGATAACGCTCGCCGATGTCGAGCCAGCCGTGCGCCTGAACGCATTGCTCGAGGCCGCCGGGATTACCACGTCGATGGTGTCTGCGGTGGACAATCTTTCGACGGAGATCAAGCGCACTCGTCCTGAGCTGATCGTGCTCACAGGGAATATTGCCGACCCTGCGTTGCGCCAGGTCGTGCGGGATCAGCTGTGGGAGGGTATCGCGGTTATCGGCCTTGCAGACGTTGCCGACCCGAACTTGATCGACCGGCTGCGTGCGATCGGTTTTGTCGATGTGTACACCAAGCCGGTGGATACCGAAGATCTGGTGGATGCAGTGAAGCGCGTGCTCGAGCGTCGCCGACTCGCGGAGTTGACAGGACTGATTGGGCAGTCGGATGCGATACGAGAGGTTCTGGTGCGTGTCGAGCAGATGGCGCCAGTCTCGAGTACAGTGCTTATTCAGGGCGAGAGCGGCACGGGGAAGGAACTGGCTGCGCGTGCAATTCATCACATGAGTCCGCGGCGTGGCAAGCCGTTCATCGCTGTAAACGTGGGCGCGCTGCCAGAGACGTTGCTGGAGAGCGAGCTGTTCGGTCACGAGAAGGGAGCGTTCACGGGAGCGGCGGAGCGACGCATTGGTCGCTTCGAACTCGCGGACACAGGTACGCTTTTTCTTGACGAGATAGGCGACATTCCGCCGGCCACGCAGGTGAAGTTGTTGCGTGTGCTGGAGGAACGCGAAGTTACGCGCGTTGGCGGGACGACCCCGATAAAGGTGAATGTGCGCGTGGTTACGGCGACGAATCAGCCCTTGCGTCAACTGGTGGAGGAGGGGCGATTCAGGTCGGATCTGTATTATCGGCTCAATGTTTTGAGTATTTATCTGCCGCCACTGCGTGAGCGTCGGGCGGACATTCCTCTGCTGGTGCGGAGATTTGTCCGGCAGTTTTCAGCACAGCACGACCGTCCATTCCACGGCATTTCTGCTGATGCAATGCAGATAATGGTTGATTACGACTGGCCGGGTAACGTGCGGCAGTTGAAGAATCTGATTGAGAGCATGGTTGTTCTGGCTCCTGGGCGCGAGATCACTGCGTTGGACATACCGGCGGAAGTCAGCGATACATCGAGTTTGCTTCCGGTACGAATCCCGACGCCGCGGGATGGCAGCGCCGCGGGGATGGCGGGCGTGTCGGGGCGCGAGCTTGAATTCATCGTCCACAGTCTGGTGGAGCTTCGGCTTCAGTTGGACGAGTTGCGGCAGCGTGTGACGGAATTGTCGATCGGCGCCGGTGGCGACGGCGCGCAGCGACCAGAGTTTGGAGAGAAATCGGCTACGCAGATTGGCGCGATCGAGCCAGTGGCTGGCCCTCCGCCCAACATCCTGATGGTTACTCCGGGAATGACGATGGCGGAAATTGAGCGTGGTGCGATAGAGGCAGCTTTGCGTGAAACGGATGGAAATCGGCGACGAGCTGCCGAACTTCTGGGGATAGGAGAACGGACACTATACCGGAAGCTCCGGGAATATGACATTCCGGATGGATACGCCACTATTGCCTAAAACGGGATGTGACCACACTTTGTGATGGCCGCCAAAGGGGAGGAGCACTCCTCCTTGGCGGGCTCGTGTCTTTAGGGTCATCAAGTCCGATGGCATTGCGCGGGAGCGATAATCGCGTCCGACCGGCCAAACTTTAGTTCCGTAAACGTGTGACTACATTTGTGACGCCCGCGCGGCTCGGGGAGCAAGCCGAAGATCTAATCCGTACACTGCCCGGGGTAGTATCCGTGCGGGTTGTTGACAATGGGGAGGGGTCGATTCAGGAGGTACACATCCTGACGACGTCTGAAGTCCCGGCCAAGCAAACCGTTCGGAACGTGGAGAGCGCGCTTTTCGCGCATCTCGGGCTGAGGATCGATCATCGTCGCGTATCGATCGCGGCGGTGAGCGAGGCTCCGGCTCCGCAGCCGAAGGCGGCTCCGCCCACTTCGACCCCATCGCCGATTGCACCTCCTAAAACGAAGACGGCGGCCGATACTGAAGGAATGGGTGTTTACATGCCTATCCCCGGGTTGGACGGTCCCCGTCGTCGGATCTATTTCGAGGATGTGGAGGTCCGTGGGTCCAGGGCGCGCGGCGTGTCGTGCCGAGTGTCGCTGATCAAGGACGGCACGTCATTCATAGGGGAGGCGCGCGGTGTTGATGGAGATCGCGCGCGTCTTGAGTTGGCGGCACGTGCGGCATGTCTTGCGATAGGTGACGCTGACGCGAAGGACCGTCAGTTTGGGCTTGAAGGTGTGCGCGTTTTCGAAGCTTTTGACCGAAAGTTCATTTTTGTCGGAGTTGCAGTACGGCACGGCCGGGAAGTGCGGCTGCTGGCTGGAACCTGCGAAGTGAGTGATAGTGCAGAAACGGCGTCAGTGCTCGCCGTGCTTGATGCAACCAACCGTTGGTTGGAGTACGGTTCGTAGCAGTCTACGGGACCTGATGCCAGCCTCGAGAAACCAACTATAGACAAATAAAAACAAAACCCCCGTTCCCCGACCTAGCGGAGTTGAGAGAGTAGGATCGGTAGGAATGAGCGGAGCCAACCATTGCAGTTTGCACGTTCGCGAAAGCGGCGTGACAAAACGGACGGGAGGTGACGCGAGATGAAGTTACTGGCTTTTTTTGCCGCATTGCTTTCAGGCGGCGGTTCGCAGGACTGGACTTGAGGTCGTGGACGGGGGTCCTCGCTATTATATGAAAGAATCAGTTCGCACGTACATTTTGACAACGGCGCTTCTTGCAGGCGCCGCGTTAATTCTTCTGATTTGGATCGCACCCCATGTGGATGCCTCCCATTTCAGGGCTGTGGCGACACTCAGTGTGATTGCGCTGGGAACCCACATAATGGGTCACACCCTTGCGCGGCATACCTCGGGTTCGGTATCGTTTGTCCCCTTCCTGGCTTGTGCAGCCATTTCACCGGATTGGGTGACCGCGGCCGGTGTAATTCTCGTCAATGTGCTGGTGCAGGTTGTTCGCCGCCGCCCTTGGGAGCGCGGTGTATTCAACATCTGCCAGCACACGTTGTCTATCGCAGCAGCAATTCTGGTTTACCGAGCGTTCGGCGGTACATCGGTTCTTACCATGGGGTCGGACCTTCCGTACTTGGCGCTCGGAATGTTATTCGTCGCGTACTCCGCCGTCAACAGCTCCTCAGTCAGTGGTGTAGTCGCGCTAAGCGAACATCGGCCATTCAGTGAAGTGTGGGTCGAGAACAATCTCGGAACGCTCGCGTACGACGTAATTGCCTTGCCGATGATTGCCGGCCTCGCCTGGGTATATGCGAAGTACGGTACTCCCGGCGCGTTCGTGGTCGCGGTTACGCTTCTAGGGTTGCGCGAGTTGTACAATGTAAATCTGCAGCTGGAAAAAGCGAATCAGGAACTGCTCGAACTCATGGTTGCGGCCATTGAAGCGAGAGACCCATATACGTCTGGCCACTCCCGGCGTGTTTCAGAACATGCGAAAGTCATCGCGCAGATTATCGGATTGCGGGCGGTTGTGGCAAAGCGCGTTGAGATCGCTGCACTACTGCATGACGTTGGTAAGATCCACGAGGTTTTCGCCCCTATTCTACTTAAGCCGGGAAGATTGACGGAGGAAGAGAATGCAATCATGCAGACTCACCCCATCAAGAGCGAAGAACTCGTCGCGAAAGTTTCGCAGTTGCGCGATGTGGTACCGGCGGTGAGGCACCATCATGAGAACTGGGATGGTACCGGATATCCGGATGGGCTCGCTGGAGAACGGATACCATTGGCATCCCGCATAATTATGTTCGCGGATACGATTGACGCGATGACATCGGATCGCCCGTACCGGAAGGCGCTTGACGCTGGCGCTGTGCGGTCAGAATTGATGAAGCACCGGGGTCGACAGTTCGATCCAACGATTTGTGATGCGCTATTAAGCAGCGGACGGTTTGAAGAGTTGTTCAAGCACACGGCTCACCAGTCTCTGCCGCATACCCAGGAAGTTCCGAGGCTGCGATTGGCGTCGCAGGCTTAGCGTTTATGAGTCGTAGTTCGTGCGCTATTTCTGGCGAGATGCGTCGGATATCTCGCCGTTCTTTTTCGGCGTAAGTTCTGAGGAAGGTCTCGCCTCGTCCAGTTTCGCCCAGATAGACATATCCCAGATAAAGCGAATAGCATTCGTAATCCTGCGCTCCCGCCCGGCGCAGCCCGCCGCTACGTGTATCCAATTCCTCGACCAGGCGCGCTATACTTGCGTGTGGTACTGAACGACCGATGTCCAGGCGCAGTTTTATCGCCAAGGCGC
>JBDTAB010000096.1:0-7778 GCA_039924865.1 Gemmatimonadaceae bacterium
GACGGCAAAAAGGCTTCTAAAGCCCCCGACACGGCCCCTGGCAGAACCCGATAAATTTGATCGGATATGAACCAGGCATGGTCCACTGTCCGAAAATGGCTAACGCCGAGTCTCGTTATCCTTTTCCTCGTGGTGACAGCGACAGCGACAGCACGAGCGCAGGACTCGGGCGCGCGCCGACTCGCGAACATTGTCTCCGTCGCTGTCTCCGAATACGGCCTGGCCGTGGACGAGCGCGGCGCGGTAATCTCCGCACAGGAATACGAGGAAACCTCCGGATTCCTCAAGGACGCCGAGACGGTTGCCGCCCAACTGACGGGAGCGAAGGCAACGGAAGCGCGCGCGGCCCTGGGCGCAATCATTTCGGCGGTCGCATCAAAGCGTCCACCATCCGCGATCACACCGCTCCAGCAGCGGCTGACCGTTGCACTTGGCGCAGAAGGGATGGTCGAGCTGCCGACGGTGCCACTCGACACAGCGGAAGGGCATCGTCTCTTCACGGCGAACTGCGCCTCGTGTCATGGTTCGACTGCCCTGAGCGATGGGCCATTGGCACACGGGCTCTCAACCCCGGTTCCCGCGATAGGCAACCCAGCCGCGACGCCGGCGCTCACACCTAGCCTGGCCTATGACGTTGTCTCGGTTGGCGTGCGCGGTACGGCAATGGCGCCATTCGGTGCCACTCTTTCCGCGCAGCAGCGATGGAACATCATCAACTATGTGTACGCACTGCGCGGCCAGCCCATGTCGCTGCCGGCAAGCAGCGCTGCGCACCAAACGCCGAGCGCTGTAGCCGCATCGATACTCACACTTGTAGATAGTGCCCACGCGCTCTCACGCGCAGGAAACTCGCGTGCAGCAGACGATGCCGCATTCGACGCGTACCTTGCCTTCGAGCCGATGGAAATTCTGGTCCGGGCGAAAGACCCGGGACTCGTCACCTCGCTCGAGCGCTCCTTCGCGAACTTCAGGGTGGCTGTGAAAGGCGGCGATATTGCCGCGGCAGACGCGCAGCGAAATCGTATCGCAGCAATGCTTCCGCAGGTCGTCACGCTCGCGAGCGACGCAACCGTGAGCGCAACGGAGTCCTTCTGGCAGTCGTTTCTTATCATCCTGCGGGAAGGGTTCGAGGCCATTCTCGTCGTTGGTGCAGTCGTCGCCGTCCTCATCAAGACCGACAACCGCAAACAACTCCGCTGGATCTGGCTTGGCGCTGTGCTTGGAGTGATCGCCAGCCTGGTAACAGCGCTCATCCTCAAGACGGCCTTCTCTGCCATTCCGGCAAGCAGCGAAATTATCGAAGCAGTTTCGCTGCTCCTCGCCGTCGTGGTGCTCTTCTCCGTGAGCTACTGGCTCATTTCGAAGGTGGAAGCAGTCAAGTGGCAGCGCTTCATCACTGGCAAGGTTTCGAGTGCGCTCAAGCGCGGTGGCGGCAGTGCATTGATGCTCGTTTCATTCCTCGCTGTTTATCGCGAAGGCGCTGAAACAGCGCTGTTCTACCAGGCGCTGTTCAGTCAGTCGAGCGGATCAACGTTGCCACTCGTACTCGGAATCGTCGCAGGATCCGTCGCACTCGCAATCGTGTTCATCCTGTTCTATCGATTCGGTATCAGGATCCCGATGCGGCCATTCTTCGCGATCACGAGCCTGTTTCTCTATTACATGGCGTTCGTGTTCGCCGGCCGTGGAATACGTGAACTGCAGGAAGGGAACGCGCTGCCAATGACACCATTGCGGCACGTTCCCGATATCCCGTGGCTCGGAATCTTTCCTACGGTCGAGACGGTGACGATTCAGGCAGTGTTGCTGGTTTTGTTTGCATTCGCACTGGTCAAAACCTTCATGTTCCGCACCGATGCATCGGCGTAGCTCGATTCACCGCCATCCTTCCTGCTCTCAGTTCCCCGCAGACACCACGTCGATGTACTTCAATCCCGACCCGGTGTTGAAAAGGACAACCTTGTCGCTCGGTTTGAGAAAGCCGGCGGCAAGCAGCTTCTCGTAACCAACCAGCGTCGCTGCTCCTTCAGGTGCTGCAAAGATTCCTTCCTTCGATGCCAACGACGAAACAGCCTGCAACATCTCCTCGTCGGTAGCACTCACGGCTGTTCCCTTGCTCGCACGCAAAATGTCGAGAATGATGTAGTCGGCGTATGCCTTTGGCACACGCAGCCCTGCGGCGATTGTGTGTGCATTCTGCCAGAACTCCGATGTGGACTTGTGCTCATCCCACGCTTTCGGAATGGGCGCGCAGCCCGCTGCCTGCACCGCGATCATCTTCGGCCGCTCGGAGCCAATCCATCCCAGCTCCTGCATCTCGTCGAACGCCTTCCACATACCGATCATACCGACGCCACCGCCCGTGGGATAAAAGATCGCGTCCGGCAACTTCCACTCCATCTGCTCGGCGACTTCGTATCCCATCGTCTTCTTTCCCTCGACGCGGAACGGTTCCTTGAGGCTCGAAATGTCGAACCAGCCCTCGGCCTGTTTGCGCTCATTCACCATCTTCGCGCAATCGCTGATCAACCCATCGACAAACGTCACGTGCGCACCGTACTGCTGGCACTCCACACGATTCGCCACCGGCACGTCTTTCGGCATGAAGATGTGCGCTTCCAATCCCGACGCGGCGCAATACGCAGCAAGCGCGCTCGCTGCATTCCCTGCTGATGGAATTGCGATCTTCTTGATGCCGTACGCACGGCACATCGTCACACCCGCGCTCAACCCACGGGCCTTGAACGAGCCTGTAGGATTCAGCCCTTCGTCCTTGATATAGAGATTGGGATTGTGCCGACTCTGGATCATCGGCGTGAATCCCTCACCGAGAGTCACTGGCTCGACATTTGGGAGGACGTCGGAGTAGCGCCACATGCTCGCCACACGGCCTTTGAGCGCGTTACGTGACGCGAGCCCCTTGTACGGCCCAAAATCGTAACGTGCGTACAACGAGCCACCGTCTTTCGGACAGACTGTTTGTGGCTCGGCGGCGCTCACATGCTCGCCGCACTTGGTGCATTCAAAATACGATAGTACTGCCATTGTTGATTGAATCCTCGAGGAGATCAGTCGAATGTCTTGAAGAGGCGGCCGATAGCGGCCGCCTCTTCAACCTTCTACACTGTCCAAGATACCAACTCTCGAGGTCTACCGTTGGGCCAAGAGGTCCCAACCGGCGTCAACTACGGTTATGGAGCGCGCAACGGTGGCGTGACGAGCACAGACCATTTCCCGGTCGCAGCTATCGCCCTCGCGGTACTGCCCAGCAGCATCCTATCGAGAAAACGGTGCCGCTGACTACCGACCGTAACCAGATCCGGACTCAGATTCTCGCAGAACCGGATGATTTCGGCCGCCGGATTGCCGTTATGCAGAACAGTTGTATGAATAGTGACTTTCCCGTCACTCTCGAGCACATCTCGAAGTTCACTGAGTGCCGCATCGACTCCCTTGCTCTGAATGAGTCGCGCACCGTCCGAACTCTCCGACCCCGAATCCACAATTCCGGGGTCGACGAAGAGCAGATGCATTTCCCCTCCATCAGCAATCAATCGGCGCGCCAGTCCGGCAGCCCGGATGCTCGCGCGACTGAAGTCGACCGCTGCAACCACCCGCTTGGGCAGCCCCAGCAGCGAGTCGCGTACGGCGAGTACCGGTACGCCAGCCACCCCCATGACTTGCCGAACGGTATCCCTTCCGATCGCGCGGCTCACCGCCGCGTGGCGATTCAGCCCCATCACGATCAGCTCTGCGCCCTGGGTTCTCGCCTGTTCCGCGACCACGGCAGCGACGTTTCCAACCTCGATCCTGAACGGCCATGTAGCCTCGTCTCCAACATCGAGATGCAGGACAGTCTTCATCCTGGCTTCCGTGACTGCGCGTTGTTCCGCGTTGCGTAACTCGTCCTCAAGGTCAACCGTCACCAGAGTTGCTTCAGGTACCGAGGCACTGACCTCGATCACATAGACTACGTAAGGGGCCGCATGCTTGTGTTCCTTTAATGCTCGCGCCACTTCGGTGGTAGCCGCCGCGCGGTCGTCGTCCGTGAGTGCCACGAGCATATGGAAACCAGGCACCGCGTCCGACACTAACGGCTCACTTCCACCTGACGTATCGTCCAGTAGAGCATCCAGTTCGTCGATGTAATCTTTCGTCGTCGAGTTCATGTGTCCCCCCACCGTTGCGTGACGTAAACCGATCACCGTCCAAATAACGGACCATCGCTCTCCCTGCGAGCGTTACCGTCCGGGAACTATCAACATCGACCAGCGTGCAGTATGCGCCAATGCTGTGGAAACGCTGCCGGACAACAGCCGCTCGAGTGGAGTGTTATGATCACTTCCTACAGCGACAAGATCAGCGTGCATCCGGGTAACGCAACCTTCGATGGACTGTACCGGATCGCCGCCAAGTACTTCAGTTGTGATCGTCATACCCGGCGATGGCGACAGCTCTTCCGCAAGTCGATCCAGGCGCGCATGCGGTCCCTCTCCATCCGCCGCTGGATCCACCGGCGCATCACTGTGATCGGTGGCAACATGGAGAAGGTGAATCTCTCCACCGTCGGCCAGCAATTGTCTTGCCATGCGGGCGGCATCGATGCTTGCCTCACCAAAATCAACAGCAACGACAATCTTGCGCGGGAGACCCACCAATTCCGGTCGCACTGCAAGAATGGGTAGGCGCGTGGAACGAACCACCGAACGAAGCAGGTCGCCCGATACCGCGCGGTGAACTATCCCGTGCTGCCGCAGCCCCATGACTATCAAACCGGGCCGCATCTGACGTGCGAGCTCGGCGATTGCGATGGCCGGTGATCCGCTGTCGATCTCAACACGCCACAGCACCTCGCCGGCACCAGCATGTACTCGCTTCTGCACCGCGGCGCGGCGTTCGTCCTGAAATTCCAGACTCAACGTGGCTTCCACCATCGTGCCGACAAATGGCGCAATGGTAACCTCAGTCTCACGATCGGGGCCAAGTGCCTGAATGACGGTTGGGATTGCACCCTTGCCACGCGCGAGCGCGGATGTCACTCGAATAGCTGCATCACTCAGCTCATCGCTCCCCACCGCGAGCAATAGCGGAAATACCTCGCTTAGTGCCGGCGGCAAGCCACTGTAGGCCATCTTTCCTGTAGCCGACGACGGGGCGTCGGCGTTCGCTCCGCGTTCGGCGATCTCCTGGAAACCGAGCATTGGAATCCTCCACTGGGTTGATTCCTAAATCTGCCACAGCTGAATTGGCGAATCTGTCGGCGAATACCGGATTAGTTGTAGGGGATTATCCGAGCTATAGGCCCTATCCCCTCAACGTCGGCCCCCAATGGCGCGGCGTCTCACTTTCACCTCGGCGCCAAGCCGGTCGCACATGAGATCACACAGTGCGAAGACCGACTTGTCGGCCAGCGAATAGTACGTGAATAATCCCTCTTTCCGACGCGTCACGAAGCCAAGCGTGTACAGGAGCTGCAGGTGTTTGGATACGTTCGCCTGGCTCAATCCAGTTTCGTCCACAAGCCCAGTCACCGTCACTTCGCCATTCCGCATGCAGTTGAGAATGTGTAGACGAGCCGGCTCTGCAAGCGCCCGAAATCGCTGCGCAACGAGCTCGATGACCTCCGGCGTCAAAGTTGTCCGTGTCACAGGCGATCGCGAGTTGCAGACGGCGTGCAACCCGCAAACCCGAACCGTCCAAGCACGCGCTCCAGCGGACAGAATCCGGTGAAGCTCGACTGGAGCAGGTTGAGGCCCACGAACGCCGTGAACAGGAACCATGCCGGATTCACCCAGTACCCGAGGGCGAGCGAGAGAAGCACGAAAGAACCGGCGAACCGGCGGAGAATGTTGTCGTTACACATGAGAATGCTCCTGGGTGAATGTAAGGTTGAGAGCTGACTGCGTTAACTGTGAACATCAGGGTCGCTAACATCAGGGGTTGCCTTGCGCCGCTGAAGTTCCCAGTAGAGAATCGGAACCACGATCATGGTGAGCAACGTTGCGACAATCGCACCGCTCATGAGTGCAACTGCAAGTCCCTGGAAGATTGGATCTAGAACCATCACAAGTCCTCCTATGACGACTGCAGCCGCCGTGAGAGCAATCGGCCGAAAACGCACAGCGCCAGCTTCCAGTACCGCCTCGCGCAACGGCCGGCCCCGCGCCTCCGCCAGTTGGATGAAATCAACCAGCAGGATCGAATTACGCACTATGATGCCGGCAAGCGCAATCATCCCGATCATGGACGTGGCAGTGAAGAACGCTCCCGTAATCGCGTGTCCCGGCAGAATCCCGATGAGTGTCAACGGAATCGGCGCCATGATCACCAATGGTATCGTAAATGACTGGAACCATCCGACCACGAGCACGTAGATCAGTATGAGCACGACCGCGAACGCAAGGCCGAGGTCGCGGAACACCTCGATTGTCACCTGCCACTCGCCGTCCCACTTGATCGCAGTCTCCGTGAGTGTTGTCGGCTGTACCGCGTTGTAGCGTGCGATCGTGGATCCGTCCACGCGAACCTGATCCAGGCGACGATTCATTTCGATGATCGCATAAACCGGTGATTCGATCGCTCCCGCAACATCACCCGTCACATATATGGCAGGACGTAAATCCTTGCGCACTCGGCTTCGCTCGATATGCCCCGCCACGACGTTCACGAAACGCGCGAGCGGCTGCGGTCCTGCCGCCGTCGCAATTGGCAGCGCAAGTAACGCATCAACCGATGAACGGCGGTCCAGCGCAAGCCGTGGAACCACAGCGATTCCCTCACGCGCTGTTGGCGAACTGGTAATACCGGCGGAGGTGCCAGACAGAGCGAGATGGAGCGTCCGTGTGATTTGTTCAACGCTCGCCCCCGCCTCCGCCGCGCGCACGCGATCGACGCGGAAGGTGCGTTCCTGCTGCGGCGCCTCGACCGTCCAGTCCACATCCACTACTCCCGGTGTGGTTTCGAATATGTGCTTCACCTGTGTGGCCGCGGCCAGCCGTGTTGAATCATCCGCCGCATACACTTCCGCAACCAGCGTCGACAGAACGGGCGGACCCGGCGGGATCTCTGCTACTTTGGCCGATGCTTCATACTTGCGCGCAATCGAGTCGATTCCGGGCCGCACCGCGACAGCTATTGCATGACTCTGCCGCGACCTGTCAGACTTGGGGAGGAGATTCACCTGCACGTCGGCAACGTTCGGGCCCGACCGCATGAAGTAGTGCCGCACGAGACCATTGAAGTTGAACGGAGCGGCCGTGCCGGCGTACACTTCGGTGCTCTTCACTTCCGGAACGTGACGAAGATACGCCGCGATGTCCTGCCCAAGCGCGTTGCTGGTCTCCAGAGTTGTTCCTTCTGGCAGGTCAAGCACGACCTGGAACTCGCTCTTGTTGTCGAATGGAAGCATCTTCACCTTCACGCCACCAACCGCGATCAAACCCATCGATAGAAGCAGCAAGACCACCACACCGCCATAGAAGCCCAGCCGCAACCTGCGCCGCTCCATGAGCGGCACCATGATACGGGCATAAAATCGACCAAACCGAGTCGGCTCGTCCGATTCCGTCGGCTGATCCGTCGCGTGCTCGCCGTCGCGCACGTTGTCGCGCACTTTGTCCGGCGCGTGGCCTGACAGTAGACGGTACGCCAAATATGGAGTGACAGTGAACGCGACCGCGAGCGATGCCAACATGGCGAACGATGCACCCACCGGAATGGGTCGCATGTACGGCCCCATCATTCCAGAAACGAATGCCATTGGCAGAATGGCGGCGATC
>JBDTAB010000097.1:0-8825 GCA_039924865.1 Gemmatimonadaceae bacterium
GGCTCGCGTTGAGCAAGCCAGATGCAAACCTCACGGTGTGGCTGGTGCAGCTTCCGTTCGACTCCACGACAATTGGTACGTCGATTCAGGAAGGCCTCATCACGCGCGGATGGGCGGACCCCGACAACTACAGGTCGCTTACGCACGGTGGCAACTACGATTCAAAGCTGGCCGGCGTGAAGCTTGTTCCGGGGCAGTTCGTCAACATGACATTCGACCTGGAACCGGACGACGAGTTTATACCAGCAGGTAAGCAGATCGGCGTGATGATCATGTCGAGCGACCCCGAATTCACACTCTGGCCCAAGCTCGGAACTGTGATCACGGTCGACCTGAACGGTAGCTCGTTCAACCTTCCGATCGTCGGTGGTGCTGCCGCGCTTAAAAGCGCGAGCGCGATTCGATAGTCCCGCTTCACTCTTCGAAAGCAAAAGGCCACCCGCGCGGGTGGCCTTTGCTTTCCGCGATACGCTGTGTTCGCTACAGAATGTCGCCAGCACTCGACTCCGAGCATTACCTCGGCGCCGGGCCGTAAGACTGCTCTACTTGGGGAAGATCACCGGCAGAACTTCCTTCGTCGTGAAGATACAGCGATCGTTGTGCCCGCACTCCGAGACGATGATGGCTTTATGCTTTGCGCCGAGTGTTTCGTTCACATACTTGAAGAACGCCTCACCGCGTGCACGTCGCGTTGGACCCTGTGCCATCGCCGACGGCGACGAGTCGAAACCGCCGAGCGGCAGCACGTCAACCTGACCAAGCAGGTAGGTAGTCGGGCGCGTCACGAGTTGCTTGATGAGCTGAGCGTCGGTCATCTGCGCCGTATAACCAGTTCGGTTCTGTAGGCCGGCGGGCCAGTGATTGTAGCGTGGGGCCTTTGTGGAATCAAATGGCCCGTATGTGAAATCCGTGTGAACCTTCTCGCCCGTCGGACCAAGCGCTTCCTTGTCCGCAGTCGCCGGATCTGCATCGCCGACTGGTAGCGGCCGCACAGCTGCTGGCCACGCATAACTCGACGGATCGGCGACTGCATAAGTAATGCTGACACCGGAAAGCGTCCCATCGACCTTGTTGGACATTTCGTATCGGTTGGTAAACTGCCCACCAGCCGAATGACCTGTTACGACTATTTGCTTGAGATTCGGGAATACCTTCTTGTTGGCGAGCTGCCGCACAATCTGATCCACGAAGTCGAACGCCGAAAGCGTCGGATTCGACGGCGACATCCCGCCGGATCGCCACGTGTCCCCGCGTTCCGGCCACATCACTTCGTTTGCCGCATGTTCGTCTCTACTCGCAGCGAACCGAGGTGCGATAATCACCGTGTTGTCGAGCGCGCCGTCAAGAAAACCAGCAGCAGTCGCGGTGCGGAAGTAATGATCGGCATTGCGAAGTGCGCCATGAACCATGACCAGTGCACGCGTGATCTTGCTGTTTGGTCGGTTCAGCGAATATGTAGCGTAGACCATTGAGCGCGCCGGCCCCTTACCGTACGTAATCCACTGCTCGCACGAGACAGTGGCAGTCGTGCACGGCTTTACGCCTCGAGCTTGTGCGTGCGCGGCAACCGGGAGTGCTGTGAGAATGGCGGCAGAGATGAGAATGGATGTTCGCATGAGACAATCACCTTATTGGGAATTCAACTGCGGAGGAAATCCGCTAGCGCGCAAATAATACAATGATTGTGGCTGGCCCGTGCGTCCGCACAGCGAACACCGTCGCCTGGGATCGTTGCTTTACTCGATGCCGCACCTTTGACGCGTTGACCCGCCCCCGCGATGCAGCTACTGATCAGTCACCGATTATTTCGTTCAGTCCCTGTACCACCCGAACCAACTCTTCAGTTGATGCGCGAGCGAGCCTCCGGCCAATTCGCTCGCTCGAGAGTGTGCGCACCTGGCTCATCTTTACCCACGATCTCCGGGGCAGACTCCCAGCGCCGATCTCAAGCGTTAGAGGAAAGCCGGCACCCGGCTCCTTGCTCGTCAGAGCCACCGCTATCACGGTGCCAGACCGTTCATTGAAAACGTCGTGACTCAGGATGAGCACCGGGCGCCGCCCCGACTGTTCGTGCCCTTGCACGGCGCCCAAGTCCGCCCAGCAGATGTCGCCTCTCAGTATACCGGCCAATCGACTCCCTCGGCTCCCATGCTCTCCTCCGCAAGGGCGCGCTCCTCGTTCGGATCAAGCTTTGCACACTCGCGAATGAGGCGGGTGCGCGCTCGCCTGGCGAGCGCTTCCGATACAGCAACTTCGATCGCCTGGCTTCGATTCGGAAATGCGCCAGCGGCGACGAGCTCGTCCACCTGGGTAAGAAGCTCACGATCCAGCGTTACCGCGACTTTCTGTTTCGGCATGGTGTCCTCTGTAGTATGACAATTTATCATACTACAGAAACCTGTGCTGTGCTGGTGCGAATAGCCATCACTAGAAGATGGCGACTGGTGCTACTGATAGACCGGTCGGAATACCACTCCCAGAAGCGTTCCGGCTCTTACTTCACGCCCCCGCTCCGCTCCTGCGCAAGCTTGAGCGCGTTGTAAGCATTGACGATCCCGCCGGTTACCGACATGGACGCGAACGGTGCCGTCTTGCCAGTCTGGGTTCCAGGAACCAGCGACGTTCGATCGTAGCGTGTCGCTGAATCGAGTATGATCTGCTTCACCTGCGCGGCGCTCAGCTCGGGATAGTACGACATGATCAGCGCCGCGAGCCCGGTCACGACCGGTGCTGCCATGCTCGTTCCGCTGAGCCGCTCGTAACCGCCGCCCGGTACGGTGGACAGAATATCTTCTCCGGGAGCAAAGACGTCGACCCTTGTCTTGCTGAAATCCGTGAACGACGTCGCGAGTGTGTCCCCACCGCGCCACGACGATGCTCCCACTTCTATCCAGTTCGCCGCGCGACCGCCGTCGGTGTACCTGGGTGTCGGGAAGTTCGATGCCGTGTCGAGATTCACGCCGTCGTTGCCCGACGCTGCGATCATGAGCACACCGTGCTCATCGGCGTATTTGATCGCCTCGTCCACCGCACTCTTGAACGGCGAGTACGATTTGCCAAAGCTCATGTTGATGACGCGTGCGCCGTTGTCGACCGCGTATCGAACCGCGTTCGCAACGTCCTTGTCACGTTCGTCGCCATCCGGAATGGTGCGCACCGACATTATGCGCGCCGAGTCCGCGATTCCCTCGGGTCCGCCACTATCGCGCAGCACCGCGGCGATGATACCGGCCACGTGTGTGCCATGCTGTGCATCGGGGCCAGTCACGTCGGCGTTGCCATAATGCCGCTGATTGACATCGGCGTAATTGTCACCAACGATGTCACGCGGATCAAAATCAGTATTCAATCCGTACTTCGACTGCACTCCATACGCAGTCACGGCCTCGTCGATCGCTTGCGGCGTACCACCCTGACGCGCAAGCTCCAGGTACAATCCGCGCGCAGCCACCACCTGCGGTGATGTCGCTGGAAGAGCGGCGACTCGAGCCGGCGTCAGCGAGTCGGTCCCGGCCGCCCGCTTCAGAAATGGCAGCGCACTGTTCAGCACCGCCTGCACACGCTGCATCTGATCCAGCGTTGTGTTGATTTCCGTCTTCTTGTCTGCGTATGCAACCGCAATCTTTGCGCAGCTCATCGAATCAATCGGGGGCATCGCACGCTCGGTGATCGTCTGCGGCGCTCCATTGCAGCGCACGTACATCCGCGTCAGCTCGAACGTGTCGTAGTTGACATCCCTTCCATCGGCACCGCCGATGAAATTCCAGCCGTGCATGTCATCGACGTAGCCATTGTGATCGTCATCCTTTGCGTTGCCGGCGACCTCCTTCGCATTGATCCAGAGCCTCGGTCGCAGGTCGGCGTGTGCGGTGTCCACGCCGCCATCGATGACTGCCACCACGACCGATTTGCGCGGAGCGCGCCCCCCCAGTAGTTCGCGCTGAGCGCGCAGCAAACTGATTCCACGATAGTGATCGGTGGAATCGTCCAGCAACTGCCAGTCACGCGGAGCTTCTCGTACTCCGGATGCGGGCACAGGAGATGACGGGACCGGCGCAACGGCCGGCGCAACGGCCGGCGGCGCGGAAGGCGGCGCGACTGGTGACGGCAACACCGGAACGGGCTCGGGGGCGGGCGCCGTTGCTACTTGTGACGTCGCTGGCGCGCAGGCGACGAACGCGGTCGCGAGTATTGTAAGCGTTGCGAAGTACTTCACACGATTCCTGTGTTGGATGTTAAAGCAAGTGCGCGACTCGGCGACATGTTGCTCCTGCGCCAACAGCTATTTCTGCTTCCGCGCACGTCTGGTTCCCTTGCTCGCAGTTTTACTGCGACCTGTACCTGGAGTTGTCCTTGCTACGTTGCTCGCAGTTTTCTTCCGGACAGCCAAAGGTTTCTTTTGTGCAGTCTTCCGGGTAGCTCCTGCGGGAGTTTTTGTGGCAGTTTTTGTAGCAGTTTTTGTAGCAGTTTTTGTAGCGACTTTCGTAGCAGGCTTTCCGGTGCCGCTCTTCGTCGTTTTCCCACGGGACGGAGCTTCGACTTCTGCTGAGTCCATACGTGTGAACAGCCGCTTTGGCGCCGTCATCCGGTACCCGTCACGCAGCAGGTCCTCCAGCGCAGCCCAATCCGTGTTGCGACCGAGCCAGACGCCCACCCAGCCCTTGGGACCGACATACGGTGGCGAGAAGTATCGCTCCGGTTCCGCACGGAGCATCATGTCCTGCGTGACCGGCTTCGCCTTGCACCACACACCCTCGCGTCCGCTACCGTGATGACTGTCAGCGCGCGCATGCATCGCGAAAATTTTGCCCTTCACGCGGAATGTCGGCTCGCCCCATGCCTCGACTTCGTGTACTTCGGGTAACGCGAGACACATCTCGCGCAGGCGGTCCAGCGGATTCACGGGCATTGAACTTGGTTATCGATATGCGATGGTAATTGATTGAACTCTAGTGCCGTGACGAGCCAGCAGGTAGTTCACAAAATCGCCCACGACCGGACTCGGCTTGCGAGAGCCTTTCGTGATGACACGCGCGCTAAGCACTGCGGATTGCGCATCCCACTCGACGTTGAGCGCGCCACGCGCAGAATCGGCACTGTGAAGCTTCAGCCAACCCGGCTGGCGCCCAGGCTGCTTCTCGCTAGTTACACGCAGACCAAACTGATCGATCTGCTTGTCACTCGCGATCGCCTCGCGAAGACTGCGACCTTTGGTACACAACACCTGAACCAGAATCTGCATCGGACTCTCAGTTTGATTGTGGAACTTCCGTTAATCCGCAACTCACTCCGTCATTCCCGCAACTCACTCCGTCATCCCCGCATTCCACCCCAACCGTCATTCCCGCGAAAGCGGGAACCCATCTGCTGCCGACCCACTCCGATAATTCGGCCATTCCTTGAGATCGATAACATGGGTCCCCGCTTTCGCGGGAACGACGGCCGAGGTGCCGGAACGACGGCCGAGGTGCCGGAACGACGGCCGAGGTGCCGGATGGCACGGTTTGGCGGTTCCACCCATCATCCAATCATTGTCCATACCGCCATCACCCACTCAACGGTAGCTCCAGCAAAAGCCGAGAGGTGCTCGGCTCGCTCGTGTAGTACAGCCGCAGCCTGTCGAGGGTGACCGGCTGCGAGATCCGCACGGCGAGCAGTGCGTCCAACGACTCGCGCGTCAGAGTCCGGTAAAGGTTTAGCGTGACATGCGGCGAGAACGCAAAACGGGGACGTGCAAAGTGCAGTCCGCTGGCGCCGATACGATCGTGCAGTTCCCGAATAGGGCCACGCGGCGACACCGACATCACCACGATTTCTGTCGCCGGAAAGCGTTCCGGCGCCTGCAGGACCAGCCCGATCGGCGGCGTGGTGCTTGTTATCGGCTCCAATCGCTCGCGCAGTAGCGAGACCGGCGTATCAGCGGCGATCGGGCCCAGACCGGACGAACCGGCCAGCGTCAGATGCGGTCGGTGACTTCGGGCGAGCTTCGGATCGTGTCGCTCGGCTATCGCCTGGATCTCATCCGCGACAGCGCCGCTAAGCTCACCCAGAATGAAGATGCCGGACACGGTAGCCACGCGAGGAAGATACTATCTTATGCCAATGCTCAATATCGACCTCTCGGGCAAACGTGCCCTCGTTGCCGGCGTCGCCGACGATGGCGGTTTCGGCTTCGCGATCGCCAAGTGCCTGGCTCAGGCCGGCGCGACAGTATGCGTCGGCACATGGCCCCCAGCGCTCAACATCTTCATGAACCTGCTCGAGCGCGGGAAGATGGACGACTCACTCCGCATGCCCGACGGCTCGACTTTCGAATTCGAGCGCATCTACCCGCTCGACGCAGCGTACGACACGCTCGATGATGCCCCGGAAGACGTTCGTACCAGCAAGCGATACAAGGACGTCGGCGACTTCTCCATCACTGGACTGGCCGAAAGACTCACTGCGGATTTCGGCGACAGACCGCTCGACATCGTCGTCCACTCCCTGGCCAATGGCCCCGAAGTCAAGAAGCCGTTAATTGAGACCAGCCGCAAAGGCTACCTCACCGCGATAAGCGTGAGCGCATACTCGCTGGTTGCTCTCGCAGCTAAACTGGCGCCTGTAATGCGCGATAATGGCGCGTTTCTGTCGCTAACTTACATGGCATCCGAGCGCGCGATCCCGGGATACGGCGGAGGCATGTCGTCAGCCAAGGCGGCCCTCGAGAGCGATACTCGTGTCCTGGCCTTCGAGATCGGGCGACGATATGGCCATCGGGTGAACACGATTTCAGCGGGCCCGTTTGCGTCACGAGCCGCCAGCGCCATTGGCATCATCGAACGCATGGTTGACTACTGCTCGGCGAATTCCCCCCTTACCGATCGGCTCCAGGCACAAGAGGTCGGTATGGCTAGCGCCTTTTTGTGCTCCCCGCTCGCAAGCGGCATCACCGGAGCAACGGTCTACGTCGACAAGGGATATCACGCCATGGGGATGGCAGTGACAACGTTCGAATAGCATTGAACAACGCAATTCTGGCGTGACCAAACGGTTGGCTCGCTCCGGCCTCCTTGTCCTGGCCACGGCGCTCGCCTCGGCGTGCATGCATGCGCCCAGTCTGGCGCCCAATCCACTACCGCAAACATCTCCTGCCGCCGACTCGACCAAGGGCAGCGGGCCGGTAAAGCCGTATTCGGAGGTCATCCCGAAAACGGCGAAGACACGCACTGGCATGTTCACCACCCATGTGGTCGGTGACACTCTCTACTTCGAGATTCCCGCCAGGGAACTCAACCGCGACATGTTGCTCGTGGGGCGATATGCGCGAACGGCTGCGATAGACGCCAACAATCCATTCGGCGCATTCGGCGGCGACGAGTTCGGTGAGCGCACACTCCGGTGGGAGCGATCCGGCAATCGCATAATCCTGAGGTCACCATCGTTCGCGATAATGGCCGACACATCGCTGCCCATCTATCGCGCAGTGCACACCGCCAGCTACGCACCAATCGTTGCCGTGTTCGACATCGCCGCCTACGGACCCGACAGCTCCGCCGTGATCGACGTGACGCGCCTCTACACGACCGACGTACCGGAGTTTTCAGCCATCCGCGGACAGATCGACGACAAGCGCTCATATATAGAAAGCGCAGTCGCATTTCCCAACAACGTCGAGATAGAAGCGACACAGACCGGCACACCACAGCCAGGACTCGGCGGCGGTATGCCAAGTCCCGATCGCCCCACCGCGACGAGCGTGCTTGCACACTGGAGCATGGTGCGACTCCCGGAAATCCCAATGAAGCCGCGGCTCGCCGACGATCGCATCGGATTCCTGAGCGTCACGCGCACCGATTATGGAACGAAGGAGCCCAGATCGGTCACGCGCGAGTACATCAACCGCTGGCGTCTCCAGAAGAAGAACCCCGACGCGCGTGTGTCGGATCCGGTTCAGCCGATTGTCTACTACATCGATCCAGCAACACCGGATCGATGGAAGCCGTGGATTAGAAAGGCGGTGCTCGACTGGCAGCCTGCGTTCGAAGCAGCTGGCTTCAGCAACGCGATCATTCCAATGGATCCGCCCACGCACGATCCCGACTGGTCGCCCGATGATGTGCGACACACCGTGATTCGCTGGCTGCCGTCAACAGTGGAGAATGCTGTCGGACCGCACGTCGCCGATCCGCGTACGGGCGAGATTCTCAACGGATCGATCAAGGTATTTCACAACGTCCTGAATCTCACACGCGACTGGTACTTCACGCAGGTGGCACCGCTGGATACGCGCGCGCAACACTGGCCCATGCCGGACTCGCTCATGGGACGCATGGTCGAGTACGTAGTCGCGCACGAGATTGGGCACACGCTTGGACTCGCGCACAATTTCAAGGCGAGCTCCATGTATCCCGCGGATTCAGTCCGATCGCGCACGTGGGTCCATCGTATGGGTTTCACGCCGAGCATAATGGATTATGCCCGGTTCGATTATGTGGCGCAGCCGAGTGATTCGATCGATGTGAACGATCTTGTTCCACGGGTTGGACCGTACGATCGATACGCGATAATGTGGGGATACACACCGCTCCGCAATGCATTAACACCAGATACTGAGCGACCAGCGCTGGATTCGATTCTGCGCATGCAGGACAGTGTGCCGTGGTATCGCTTCGGCAATCTCACCGATACACGTGCCGATAACCCCGATCCGGGTGATGAAGCAGAAGCAGTAGGCGACGCCGACGCCGTCAAGTCGACCGGCTACGGACTCCGAAACCTCGAACGCATCATGCCAATGCTGCTGCGTGTTACGCAACGTCCGGGCGAGGACAATTCGGATCTCG
>JBDTAB010000098.1:0-2811 GCA_039924865.1 Gemmatimonadaceae bacterium
CGATGGATCGCCTTTCATGCGGACCCAAATGACCCGAATATTGTCGCGACCCGCGACTCTGCTCCGTTCAGCTATGACGTCGACCGAAGCGGCGTTCACTCTCGGGAACTGCGCGGAAAGCTTATCAATCGACGTAAACGGCCGCGGATAGCCATCGTGATAGCGCGCGTCGATCACGCGACCGCTGCTATCCGCCAGAAACCAGATTACTGCGGCTCGAGAGGGGTCGGAGATCAGGCGAGGATACCGGCTTCTCACGGCACTTTCCGCCTGCGCCCGTATTTGTGCGAGCTTTGCCTGCAACGTTCGTCGCGCTTCGGGTGCGAGAGCTGGTTGAGCGTTGGCCGCCTTCGTCATGAATGGCGTGCCCCACATTTGCAACGACCCCGCGGCAATCCGTGTACGCACCGAATCCGGAATCGGAAGATGACTCGCTGCGGCAAGCAATGCCTCACGCGAAGCACTTAGCTCGGACTGCGCGCGCTCAAGTTGCACCGTCTTCTCCTGGAGCGTATGGACTAGCGCATTGACACTGTCAACGCTTCGCCGCTGCTCTGTTGCGCTGACGCCCGCTCGCGATGGAACGGTGTCGGTTGCCACGCTGTGTGCTCCATGAAATGACGCCAGCCGCGCAACGGATCGCAGCGCCGCCAATCCCTGTTCGGCGTGCAACCGCGGAACCGGCGTCGAGAACGCCGTCGCGATCGATACAGCGGCGACCAGCGCGCCGCCGACGATCATTCGCGAGCTCGCCGAGCGGGGCCGAGTCATGGCGCGGAGCCGCGTCTCCAGCTCTGACGGCAGTCCCAGCAGCGCGATCATCGGTACCGCAAGCCGACCAACGCGCCGCGCACGCGAGGCGACTTCGAGGAGGACATAACCGTAGTCTCTCGCGCCAGGGAAGCGCTGGAGTACACGCGCGTCACAGTCGAGCTCCACGGCGCGCCGAAGCTTCGCGGCGCACAACCACAATCCCAGGTTCCACGGCATCAAGGCGATCGCCGCGATCGCAACCGCAAGCCGTTGAGGATCCCTTGCGCGGATGTGCTCACTCTCATGCGCGAGGATCAACTGCCGATGTTCGAGTGACATATCGGATATCCACGCCGGCAGCACGATCCGTTGTGAAACGAACCCGAGAACTGCCGGGCCAGTTGTGGCAGAGATGTCGACATCGATTCCGTCCACATTGGTGCGCTGCCATGATCGGCTGGCACGACGCCAACGAGCTACTCCGAATGCGAGCCAAACGAGAACGGATACTGACAGCAGTCCCCAGATGGGTAGCGCAACCGCGGCAAGCCGCCTGCTCACTTGCGCTACCGTCTCGCCAGCAGTCCGCCGGTTCGGCACAATTGTTCGCATGATGGCGTCTCGCTTGGCGAGATGACCGGCGTCAACGATTCCCGCCTTACCGGCATTCAGAATTATCGCAATTGGCGCTGCATCGACTGCCGCGCTACGGGTAGCTGTATTGCTTCGAGTCTCACCCGCATTCCAGATCAGTAACGCAGCGGGCGCAATAATCGACGCGACGATTGCGAAAGTCCAAACATGTCGTGCTGCTATTCGTCCTCGCGTACCCCACTCGAACGCCGCCGCGGCCCCTGCGAGCAGCAACGTGAAGAGACATACGTACGCAAATATTACCGGGCTCATCTCACCACCTCCCGTTTGCCGGATCGCCCGTCATTCAGGCGATCCGGGCATTGCGAATGTGAACGGCTGCTGCACAAGCTGTTTCACCTTCCGCCCGTGCGACTCCGCGGGCACGAAGAGCATGTTCGGAAGCGCCTTTAGTACCGCGTCGGCGAACGGCTGATTTGTTGATTTTGTAATCTTGATTGAGCCCGTCTCTACGCGTCCCAGTGTGTCCACCACAAAGTCGGCGCGAACCACGCCTTCAACCTTTTGCTCACGCAGCGCAGCGGGGTAGTGTGGCATCGGTGTCCCCTGACGGTACGCGACTGGCTTGTCCACCTGGTACGGGAAGTATGTTTGATTCGGATTCGGTTCGTCGACCGATTCGGAAGTTGTGAACGTGAACGGCTGTTGCACGAGTTGCTTGACTTTACGACCGCCAATTTCGGCCGGTATGAATCGCATATTCGGAAGCGCCGTCAGCACAGCAGTGGCAAAGCGCCGATCCGTCGACATTTGCAATCGCATTGATCCTGGCTCGACTCGCCCGAACGTATCAACCACAAATGCGATGCGGACCTCACCTTTGACGCCTTGCTTCCGCAGGTCGGCTGGGTACTCTGGGGCAGGGGACCCCGGACGAGCCCGAACCGGCGTATCGACCTGATCCGATAAATACGTTTTGGACCCCTTCGCTTGTTCGCGCGAGACTTTTTTCCCCGTAGCACGAGCGATGGAATCCGTTACCAAACTGTCCCTCACTCTCCGTTTGGATTGGTCCGACGTTGTGGGCACGGTGTCGCTGGCGCGATAGGTTCCGGCACGGCCGCCTTGGACCTGGTTGAGCCAGTTGACCCAGGTGACATCGTCGTAGGCATTGACGATTTGTTGGTCGCCATCAGTCGTAACGGCGACCGAATCTCCCGCGTGGGCGGGCCACGGCACGGGCGTCGTGAATGCCGCGGACACTGCAACCAACGCGAGTACGGCGCCGATTGTCGCGCTCCTGTATCCTACCTTTCTCGTCCGGCTCATGGCACGCAGCCGCAGCTCCAGTTCGGACGGCAATCGCAACAACGACACCATGGGTATCGCGAGCGGGCCCGAGGTTCGACCGCGCGAGGCAACGTCGAGCAGGACGTATCCATATTCTCTTGCATCCGGAAACCG
>JBDTAB010000099.1:0-13137 GCA_039924865.1 Gemmatimonadaceae bacterium
TCGACGTCGCGAACGCGCACATCATACGGCCCCGGGTGCGCAGGCCCAACGGTGTACGCTACGTACTTGCCGTCAGGAGATGGAGCAACAGTGGAGAACGTTCCGCTGGGAAGAATGTCCCTAGGCGAGCCACTGAGTCCGCTCCGGACCTGCAGCGCGCCTGAACCTGCAACATCGAAGATGCGGCTGCCTGCCATAAACGGTGCAAGCGTGCTGGGTGCCGCGAACTCGGTGCGAGCGCGCGTACCAGAAGCCGCAGCGGCATTGGCGGCGACAGACTGCGCACCGAGCGTGGCGGCCGCTGAAGCAACTATTGCGGCCGCCGAAGACAGCGCCAGCCAGCGAGATTGAGATTGCATGCAGTGGGTTGGTTGTGTCTGAATCTACGGCAAATAGCTCGGTAAGTACCGAGGCAGTCCCCAGCGCGAATGTCGCCAATGGCGGGCTGCACCAGGCGGTATGATATACACTGATCGGGACGGTTTAGTCCCACATCGTACTGCGTAAATTCCCCTTATGGCAACTCTCCGGCGGCTGGAGCGGGCGCCAGAATACCACTCCGCTACCATAAAATCCTCTCTCATACGCGTGATGGCAAAATCCACGGATCGCCGGTTCTGGCTGCTCAAGAGTGAGCCAGACTGTTTTTCATACGACGACCTGCTCGCCGCCCCGCACCAGACGACCTTTTGGAGCGGAGTGCGGAATTATCAGGCGCGCAACTTCATGCGCGACGACATGAAAAACGGCGACGGTGTGTTGTTCTACCATTCGGGCGCCGACCCTGCGGGAATAGTCGGAACGGCAGAAGTGGTCGGTGAGGGATATCCGGATTTCACTGCGTGGGACCCTTCGGACGAGCACTACGACCCGAAGAGCACCAAGCCGAAGCCAGTGTGGTACATGGTGGACGTGCGCGCGGGTAAGAGGCTCGCGGAGTTTCTCGACCTGCCAGGCCTCAGGCACGTCCGCGAGCTCGAGCAAATGGAGCTTCTCCGCAAAGGTAGCAGGCTCTCGGTACAGCCCGTGCGCGCGCCAGAATGGGAAGCCGTATTAAGGCTCGGCGGTCTCAGTCCGCGACTACCCTCCAAACGCCGTTGACGTTTTGGATTGTGGATAGTATATTACTGACCGGTCAGTTATATACTATTGAAATACATGTCCGTTGAAGTCACGGAGCCGCGCTGGCGGCGGCTTCCAGAAGAACGCCCACAACAGATTCTGCATGCCGCGCTCGAAGTTTTCGGAGAGCATGGCCTCGCTGGCGCGCGCCTGGAAGACATTGCGCGGCGCGCCGGTGTGTCCAAGGGAACGATCTACCTGTACTTCCCCAACAAGGAAGCGCTGTTCCGCGAAATGGTGCGTTCGACGATCGTCGAAGAGATCGTTCGCGGCGAGGCAATCCCGAATTCCGGATCCGCTCGTGATCAGCTCGTGATGTTCATGGAGAGTTATTGGGATTTCGTCCGCACCCCATCGTTCCTGGTGATTTACCGTGTTGTTGTGAGCGAACTGCATCAATTCCCCGATCTGGTGGAGTTCTACAGCGCCGAGGTGGTTGCGCGAGCGCAGAAGCTCCTCGCCCGGATAATTGCTCGCGGAGTTGCTAGCGGTGAGTTCCGAGCAGTCGACCCAATTGTCGCTGGGCGAATGCTGATCTCACTGTTCAGCACGAGCGCAATGTGGTGCTCCAAACGAAGGTTTTTTCCGACCCTGCGCGATCGCAATGACGAACAGATGTACAACGAGCTGGTCGACTTTTACCTGTGCGCGCTTCGCGCGTGACATCAATAATGAAAGGCAATTTCACCACGCGTCTGTTGCTTGTGTCCTGCGCGGCAATCATCAGCGCCGCTCGTGGCGGCGCGCCGCTTGAAGCACAGAATATGGCGGCAGTGCAAACCACACCGGCCACGCTATCCATCGGCGATGCGGCAAGAATGGCAGCCCGCAACACGGCGCCCTCCCAAACGGCGCAGATTCGGGTTGCAGAGGCCCGGGCCCGCATGCGACAGAGCAAAGCGGCACTGCTGCCATCGCTGGACGGATCCGCCTCGCAGTTCACGCGAACCGTAAATACTGCATCGTTCGGCTTTTCGCTTCCGGGGCTCAACCCGAATGGCCAAATCATCGGCCCATTCCGTGTACTTGATAGTCATGCGCAAGTGCAGGCGGCTCTGTTCGACTTTGGCGCTTTCGCGCGGTATCGTGCGTCTGATGCAGCTGTCAAGGCGACGATGGCCGATGCAAACCTGGCGTCCGAGAATGCGGGTGCGCAGGCGGCAGAGGCATATGTGCAGGCGCTTCGCGCAGCCGGTGATTTGCGTGCTCGCGGCGAGGACAGTGTGCTCGCCGCGGACCTGCTGAACGTGGCGAGCGCGCAGCTCCAGGCGGGTACGGGCATCGCGCTGGATGTGACGCGTGCGCAGGCGCAACTCGCGTCGACGCGGGCAAGATTGATCAGCTCGCGAGCGGGGCGCGACCGTACACTGATCGCGCTCGCGCGAGCCCTGAATCTTCCGGCGCACGCTCCGCTCGTCCTCACGGATTCACTCGGCAACATCGACAGCGCCGTTGTCCTTACGGACGAGGCAACCGCGACCCAGCGCGCACTCACGAACCGACCAGACCTGAAGGCTGCGCAGGCACGCATTGCTGCGGCCAGGCAATCCGTAAACGCAATAAGAGCAGAGCGGCTCCCCACAGTATCAGTGATCGGCAACGACGGCGTGAACGGTCTATCTGTTCACCACATGCTGAACACCTACGAATATGGCGTTCAGGTATCTGTTCCAATTTTCGACGGGTTCCGACGATCGGGGCGCGTTGAGGAAGAGCAAGGCGTAGTGAAGGAGGCGGAGGTACAGCAGCACGAGATCGAGCAGCAGGCCGCGGCCGACGTGAGCATCGCGATTCTTGATCTTCGTGCCGCATCGCAGCAGGTGGACGCCACCGAAGAGCAATTGAGGCTCGCCGACCAGGAAGTGTCACAAGCGCGGGAGCGGTTCCGCGCTGGCGTGGCGGGCAACGCAGACGTCATAACCGCATTGCTGCAACTCACGACCGCACGCACCGCCGTGATCGACGCACAAACGAATTTCCAGACTGCCCGCATTGCGCTCGCACGTGCGCAGGGCATCGTAACAACCCTTCCCTGAGACCTACTCTCCAGCAAAATGGCAAGCGAATCCGGCAGCAAGAAAAAATTCATCATTCCGATCGTCATTGTCGTCGCGATCATCGCGGCGATCTGGGGCTTCAAGACGTGGAGTTACTCACGGGCGCACGAGAGCACCGACGATGCGCAGGTGGATGGCGATATCGTCCCAGTTCTCGCCAAGGTGGGCGGTTACGTAACGAGCATCTCCACCGACGAGAACCAGCATGTGAAAGAAGGGCAGATTCTCGTCACGCTGGACGATGCGGAATACAAGGTGCGCGTCGAATCGGCACAGGCTGATTACGCGGCTGCGCAGGGCGTTTCGGGTACCAATACGACGCAGGGACAGGCTGAGGGTCAGGTAGCCACCGCCTCTGGAACACAAGCGCAATTGGACGCGCAAGTGGCTGCCGCGCAGGCCGCGAATACAAATGCGCAGGCCAACCTCGCACGAATGAAGGATCTTGCCGCGAAGCAAATCGTTTCGAAGCAGCAACTCGACGCCGCGCAGGCGGCAGCCGAGACGGCACAGGCACAGCTTCTTGCTGCGCAACGTCAGGTCGCGACTGCGGGATCGCAGGTGACCACAGCCAAGGCGGGCGTTCGAATCGCCGAAGCTCGTGCAGGCGCAGCCAACGCGGCGCTCGACAACGCCAAGCTCCAGCTCAGCTATACAAAGATCACGGCCCCTGCCAGCGGACTGGTGGCGCGGAAGCAGGTTGAAGTGGGCCAGCTCGTGACTGCGGGACAGCCAGTGATGAGCATAGTCGCGGATACAGGCGTCTGGGTCACGGCCAATTTCAAGGAAACCCAGCTTAATGACATCAAGGTCGGGCAGCCGGTCGAATTTGACGTCGACGCATATGGCGGCTGTACGGCACACGGAAAGGTCGAGAGCCTCAGTGGCGCGACCGGTGCCAAGTTTGCCCTTCTTCCCCCCGATAACGCGACGGGCAACTTCACGAAGGTGGTCCAGCGTGTCCCGATCCGTATCGCGGTCACCAAGGGGTGCCCGGATCACCCATTGCGACCAGGGTTATCGGTCAACGTACACGTTTCAACCAAGTAGGGAGAACCCGAAAACGGTCGGTAATAATTGGGGGCACCGCGGCGGGCGGGCGGTGTAGATTTCTCCGCGGTGCCCTCCGATCAAGCTTCCGATCCCTCTCCTCAACGCGTGACCGACCAATCGCGTAATCCTCCTGACGAGCGGGCTCTCACCGCTGCCGCCCAGCGGGGCGATCAGGCAGCGTTTGGGATGCTTGTCCGGCTTCATTCCAAACGGGCTTACGCGGTCGCCAGGGCGATCGTCACAGTACACGAGGATGCCGAGGATGCAGTGCAGGAAGCGTTCGTGCGCGCCTATCAGGCGCTCGACCGTTTTAATCTGGATCAGTCATTTGGACCGTGGCTCAACAGGATCGTCGCGAATGCGGCACTGGATCTTGCGCGGCGGCGGAAGGTACGATCGACAGACGAATTGCATGAGTCGCTCGCTGGAAGTTTTCGCGACCCGGGCGAGGCTGACGAATTGAGACGGCGTCTGGGTGAGGCACTGGCTCAACTGCCGGAAAGAATGAGATCGGTGTTGGTCTTGCACGATATAGAGGGGTACGCACATTCCGAGATCGGAAAGACTCTCGGAATTCCAGAAGGAACTGCGCGATCCGACCTGCACCACGCGCGACAGCGCTTGCGGGGAATGTTGCGCGACTTGAGGAACGACTGATGACAGACAACCAGATAAGGCTCGACGAGCCGCTGCCAGATGAAGTGATCGCGGCCGGACGGGACATCTATGCGCCGCCCGGTGGCAGCGCCTATTGGAACGCACTCGAATCTCGCATCATGGCGAAGCTCGGCGATTCCGCCGCTTCCCGCTGGTGGATGGTCGTGGGCGGCTGGGCACGGAGTGGCCTGGTCGCTGCCGCGGCGATTATCGTGGCCACGGTCGTTGGTGCGCTACTGCTTCAGGCTCGTAATCAGGAAGCCAGAACGGCGTACGACACCAGTTCTCAGCCCACAATTACGGAAACGCTCTCGGTCCCGGCCGGTGCTCTAAGCGAGCGCGATGGTCCGGATACACGCGACGCGACCTTCCGCGACGTGATCTCGCACTAGCCCTGAATGCAGCAGACGAAACTGGTTGCGGCACTTGTCATCATCGGCGCGTTCGTAGCGGGCGGGGCGATTGGCGTCGCTGGGGACAGGGCGCTCCGACCTGGCGGTCATTCTGGTGGCCCGTCGGACTCTCGTACGTTCTGGGACCGCACCGCAACGGAATGGGGACTCTCGACGACGCAGCGCGCCGTCGTCGATTCCTTGATGGACGCTCAGCACAGTAAGATCTCTGCTCTGTACAAACCGCTGCGTCCCGCAATTGATTCGGCCGACTCGCTAGCCAGAATCATCAGCGACAGCACGCAGAGCGAACTTCGACGCGTTCTCACTCCTGAGCAGCAAACGAAGCTGGATGCCATGCGGGCTGACATGCGCAAGCGCGACTCGACGCGGCGCACTCGAAGGAAACCGAACTAGGCTCAACCACAGCCGGCGATCAAACACGTTCCACTCAATACCGTAGTGGAACCATCGCATACTCAGTGACTCTTCGGCGCGGGCTCCGACCGTTGCCAAGGCCTCGCATCGTGCGGCAATTTGGCGGAGCTGATCCTCTCCTGGTCGAAAAAGCTGGACGGCCCGGCGATATTACGTCATGCCCACAAGCGCCCCGCCTCCTGTCTCGCCTCCCGGCGGCGGCAACCACACGCCGAAAACTACCATCGACGTGGAGACGTTCAAGCATCACTGGCAGGATGAGGCAGACGCCGCGTACCTCTACGCGATACTCGCGGACCTGGAGAAGGACCCGCACCGGAGCGACGTGTACCGGCGCCTCTCGGCGGTCGAAACTCGCCATCTCGAAATTTGGGCCAAACTGATCGAGCAGAACGGCGGAACCCTTTCAGAATTCCACCCCACCGCGCGCACGCGGCTTCTTGCTACGCTTGGCAAGCTGCTCGGCCCTGGGTTCCTGCTTCCGATGTTACTGGCCGAAGAAGGGCGCGAGGTGAAGGGCTACATGGACATGCATCGGGCGATTCCGCGCGGTGCACCGGGTGGCGAGGAAGCACTCCTGTTGGCGAAAGAATCAGCCGAGCATGCCACGGAGCTGTCGGCGATAACTGGGAAGAGCGAAGAGCCGTGGCACCGGAAGGAGTCGGGCGGATTCCTGCGCAACACCGTGTACGGATTCAATGACGGACTGACAGCCAATTTCGGACTCGTAGCCGGCGTGCTCGGCGCGGCGGCCGCGGCTCCGCAACACATGGTCATCGTAGCGGGTGTGGCAGGACTCATCGCGGATGCGCTCTCGATGGGGTCGAGCGGGTACCTGGCGGCGAAGAGTGAGCAGGAAGTCTACCAGCACGAGATCGAGATGGAGCGCGACGAGATCGCGCTCATGCCCGAGGTGGAGCGTGACGAGCTCGCGCTGATGTACGAAGCGAAGGGCATGCGCCGCGAGATCGCGGAGGAGCTTGCTACCGAAATAATGCACGATCCCGAGCGCATGCTACGCGAGCAAGTACAGGAGGAGCTCGAGATCGGTGAGCCCAACATGTCGCCGTTGCGCGAGGCGTGGCTTACCGGCGGTGCCACTGCGATAGGCGCACTGATACCGGTACTTCCATTCTTCTTCCTGACCGGCCGCGACGCGATCATTACGTCGTTCGTCATCTCGATGTTGAGTCACTTCCTTGTCGGTGGTTTGCGATCAATCTTCACTGGACGCGGTCTCTTCCGCTCCGGGTTCGATATGTTCGTAGTCGGACTTGGCGTCGCCGCCATCGGCTATTACGCAGGAGAATGGGTGGGGCATCTGCTGTGACCCCTCCTGATCAATGGATCCGCGACGAGTATCTCGTATTGTGTCGCGAATAAGCAATCTGATTGAGTACTGGCCGTAACGGAGCGGGTCGAGATGCTGTGTTGGATCGTTACACCTGTTCAGACCACCAGATTGAGTAGCCGACCGGGAACGAATACGACTTTGCGCGGCGGCGCCGTGACGAACTTGGCGATCGCGGGATCCCCGGTCGCCCGCGACACGGCCTCCTCTTCTGTCACCGTGCTCAGCACGCTGATCCTGCCGCGCATCTTTCCATTCACCTGCACTACCAACTCGATCTCGTCCTGCTCGAGCATCGCGGCATCGAACTGCGGCCAGTCCGAGTCAAAAATAGTCGTCGTGTGGCCGAGCTTCTCCCAGAGTTCTTCGGCCAGATGCGGCGCGAACGGCGCGACGAGCTGCACCAGCGGCTCGACTTCGGAACGACGCGGTACGCGATCGCCCTTTCGCAGCACGTTCATGTATTCCATCATCGCCGCGACCGCGGTGTTGTAGCTCAGGCGCGGAATGTCGTCGCCGACTTTTCTGATCGTTGCATGCAGCTTCCTGTCGACTTCCGCGTCAGGCGCGGCGTCCGTACTGGAATCGCGCACAGATGCCCACAGACGGTCGAGAAATCTTTTGACGCCCGAAATTCCGCGGTCACGAAAATCGCCGCCTTCCTCGAATGGTCCGAGGAACATGAGATACGTCCGGAATGCGTCCGCGCCCCACGTGTCGAGGTATTCATCGGGATTGACGACGTTTCCCTTGCTCTTCGACATCTTCGCGCCTTCGCGGATGATGAGGCCGTGCGCCCGGAACTTGGTGAAGGGCTCCTCGAAATCGATCAGCCCCATATCGTTGAGCACCATCGTAACGAAACGCGAATACAGCAGGTGAAGCACCGCATGCTCATTGCCGCCGATGTACGAATCCACCGGCAACCACTTCTTTGTTATTGTGGGATCGAACGCCTGACTGTCGTCTCCGACGCTGGGGTAGCGCAGAAAGTACCAGGCACTGTCGAGGAATGTGTCCGACACGTCGGTCTCTCTGCGTGCCATTCCATCGCACGTGGGACACGGCACACGATACCACTCGTCGTGACGTGCGAGCGGCGAGATCCCCGAATCGTCCGGCTTGAAGTCGTCGATCATTGGCAGCAACACGGGAAGATCCTTGTCAGGAACCGGAACCACTCCGCAGTTGTCGCAATACACGATCGGGATCGGCGGGCCCCAGTAGCGCTGCCGCGAGATGCACCAATCATGCAGACGAAAGTTGGTTACCGCACTCGCCTTCCCTTTCGCCGCGAGCGAGGCAACGATCGCCTTCTTCGCGTCGTTGACCGTCATCCCCGTGAATTCACCCGAGTCGATGAGAGTTTCATCTTCGTGCACGACTTTCTTCACAGGCAGCTCGAAGCCGTGCGCGAACTCCAGATCTCGCTCGTCGTGCGCCGGTACCGCCATTATTGCGCCCGTGCCGTACTCCATCAGCACGTAATCCGAAACCCAGACTGGTATCTGCTCGCCAGTCGCCGGATTGGTTACCGTGCTTCCGGTCGCAACTCCTGTCTTGTCTTTCGCCGTCTTGCGCGTTACGAGATCTCGCCGAGCCGCACGCTCGCGGTACTCCTCCACCGCTGCGCGTTGCGATTCAGTAGTGTGTGCGCCGACGAGTGGGTGCTCGGGGGCCAGGACCACGTACGTCGCTCCGTAGATTGTGTCGGGTCGCGTCGTGAACACCTTGACTCCGTCGAACCAGATCTCCGCGCCTTCCGACTTGCCGATCCAGTTTCGTTGCGCCGTCTTGGTGGTCTCCGACCAATCCAGCGTGTCCAGGTTCTTCAGCAGTCGCTCGGCGTATTGCGATATGGCAAAGAACCACTGCTCGAGAAAACGCTGCTCGACCATGCTTCCGCATCGCTCACACGCACCCGCGATCACCTGCTCGTTCGCGAGAACCGTCTTGTCCGTGGGACACCAGTTGACGGCGGCCGCTTTCTTGTAAACGAGACCTTTCTTGTACAGCTGGAGAAAGACCCACTGAGTCCAGCGGTAATATTCGGGATCCGTGGTCGAGAGCGAGCGCGACCAATCGACCATCAAACCGCCGCGCTCCAGCTGACGCCGGAAGTTGGCAATGTTGCGCGGAATCATCTCGGCTGGATGCACACCAACTTTCAGCGCGTAGTTCTCCGAGTGAATGCCGAACGCGTCGTAGCCTAGAGGCTCGAACACGTTGAGCCCCTGCATCCGTTGGAATCGCGCGAATATGTCGTTTCCAGTAAACGCGAACATGTTGCCAACGTGCAATCCCTCGGCTGAGGGATATGGGAACATCATCAGCGCGTAGAAAGGGCGCGCGGCATTTGCGATGTCGGTTACGTTGGTACCGCGCGCTGCCCAGCTAGCGCGCCACTTGGCCTCAACCGGGCCAGGTTCGTATGCCTCGACTATGTCTGACGGGCGTTCTGCGGATTCCATGAATGGAAAATAAGGGTACTGCCAGCGGAGCCGGCAGCACGCCACCTACCGCAAACGGGCGCGACTCGAATAGGTTTTGTTGGATGCAGCCCACATCAACGTCTCAGACGGCCACCGGCGAGCCGAATCGTACGGAGCACGACCTCCTCGGAGAACGCTCCGTCCCAGCCAACGCCCTCTACGGGGTACAGACGCTTCGAGCCCTGGAGAACTTCCCAATATCGGGCACTAGCGTCGGCGAGTTCCCGACTTTGGTCGCGGCGCTCGCTTCAGTAAAGGAAGCGGCCGCCCTTGCCAACGAGGAGCTTGGCCTGCTCGACCACAGAATCGCGACAGCGATTGTCGGCGCAGCGGAGACGCTCAGGCGGGGTGACCACTCGGACCAGTTCCCCGTGGACATGATCCAGGGTGGTGCGGGAACCTCCACCAACATGAATGCCAATGAGGTCATTGCGAACCTCGCCCTGGAATCGCTGGGACTGGAGCGCGGCGACTATACGACCGTGCATCCCAACAACCACGCGAACCTGAGCCAGTCCACCAACGATGTGTACCCCACCGCCGTCAAGCTCGCGCTGCACGCCAGCATAACAGAGCTTCAGGAAGCGATGGCCGCGCTCGCCCAGGCCTTTCTCGCAAAGGGCGAGGAGTTCGCGACATTCATCAAGATGGGCCGGACCCAGCTGCAGGACGCAGTGCCGATGACCCTCGGCCAGGAGTTCTCAGCGTTCGCCCATACCATTCTTGAGGACGTCGACAGGCTTGGCGAGGCTCAACGCCTGATCCTGGAGATCAACATGGGCGCGACGGCCATTGGTACAGGCATCAATGCCCCAGTAGGGTATGCCGAGGCCGTACGGAAGCATCTTTCGAGGATCACCGGCCTGACGCTCATAACGGCGCCTGATCTCGTGGAGGCGACCGCCGACACAGGCGTTTTCGTACAAGTGTCCGGTGTGTTAAAGCGTTGTGCTGTAAAGCTTTCCAAGATCTGTAACGATCTTCGGCTGCTTTCATCCGGGCCTCGGGCCGGCTTCGGTGAGATCAACCTGCCGGCAATGCAGCCGGGGTCGTCGATCATGCCCGGCAAGGTGAATCCGGTGATTCCGGAGGTCGTGAATCAGGTCTGCTTTGAGATCATCGGCGGCGACGTAACGGTGACCATGGCCGCCGAGGCGGGACAGTTGCAGCTGAACGTCTTCGAACCGGTCATTGCCTACAGACTGCTGCGGGGGACGTCGATTCTGCGGAACGCGTGCAACGTACTACGCACCCGATGTGTGACTGGAGTCACAGCGAACCCTGAGCGAATGCGCCACTTTGTGGAACATTCGATCGGCGTCGTGACAGCGCTCGTGCCTGTAATTGGCTACGAAGCTGCTACGGAAATCGCGCGTGTTGCACTGCAGACCGGGCGCGGAGTTTACGATCTGGTGCTCGAGCGCAAGCTGCTGACGCGTGCCGAACTCGACGACGTGATGAATCCGGAAACGATGACGAAGCCGATGGCGCGCTAGGGGAGGAGTCAGCGGAATGACGCGCTTGAACGTTTTTACGGTAGTAGTCTGATCAGATTGAAGTACCGTGCGGGTAGCCCGTGCCGCACCTACGGCATATCTTATTGACTGCTTGACAGATCCACCTTCAACCTACTTCCATGATAGGCTCTCATCGCCTGCGCCGGTTCGCCCCGCTTGGAGTGGCAGCGGTGCTCGCGCTGGCGCTCGCGGCCTGCGCCCAAAGCTACCCGAACACCACATTCACGCCGCACACTGATCTCGGTCGCTCGATCGACTTCCTGTGGGACCGTCTCATGCTGTTCGGGACGATAATGTTTGTGTTGGTCGAAGGCTTGCTCCTTTACGTCGTCATTCGGTATCGGCGGAAGAGCGAGGACGTAATGCCGCCGCAAACCCACGGTAACGTCATCCTGGAAGTCAGCTGGACTCTCATACCGGCGGCCATCCTCGCGTTCATCGCCGTCCCATCAGTGCGAACAATCTTCGAGACAGAGGCGCCTGCACCGGCGAACTCGCTGGTCATCGAAGTAACTGGGCATCAATGGTGGTGGGAATTTCGCTATCCCGAGTACAAGATCACCACGGCAAACGAGATTTACATTCCCAAGGGACGGACGGTGGACTTCGTGCTGCGTTCGCAGGACGTAATCCACTCCTTCTGGGTACCGCAGCTCGCCGGCAAGCGTGATGTGATCCCGAACCACACAAACCACATCTGGTTCACGCCCGACACCAACGTCGCGACCACGGTGTGGAATGGCTTCTGCGCCGAGTATTGCGGCGACTCGCACGGCGAAATGCATTTCCGTGTCGTGACCGTTACTCCGGAGCAGTTCGCCAGTTGGGTGACGAGGGAGCAGGCACCTGGCTTCTTCGCCCCTCCACCGGCTGCTGTCGCAGCAGTGCCGCCCGCAGCTGCAGGCGCAGCTGTAGGCGCAGCTACAACGGCGACCAGCGCTCCGCCACCAACGCCAGTGCCGGCGACTCCGACAGCGACACCCGCGCAACTTGCGGCGTACATTCTTCCGCAGGCCGAGATTCCGGAGTACGCGATCCCGCACACACCGTTTCCGGCGTCGATCAAGTTCGATGACAAGCTTACCGGCGACCCGGCTGCGGGCGAGAAACTCTTCGTTGGTGCCGGGACATGCAACGCGTGTCACGCGGTCATGGGCAATCCTCTCGCGGTAGGCATGATCGGACCCAACCTCACGCACGTCGGATCGCGGATGACCATCGCAGCTGGCATGTATATGAATGACAAGGCGCATCTATCTCGCTGGATCAAGGACGCTCGGGTCATGAAGTCCGGTGTGCTGATGCCAACGCTCGGAAAGGGTCAGTATGATCCGCAGACCAAGTCAACAAACGCCGCGGGACTGACGGACCAGCAGATTGCGGATCTCGTGGCATACCTTCAGGCTCTCAAGTAGGCGCGAAGAAAAATGGCAACGACGGTCATCGACACGACTCCCGGGCAACTCAAGCCGTTCGTACCATCGCCAACACCGGCGACGGTCACGACGGAAAAGAGCTCGTTCTGGGACTGGGTAACGACCACCGATCACAAGAAGATCGGTACACTGTATCTCTTCACCGCGATCTTTTTCTTCCTGGTCGGCGGCATCGAAGCGGAGATCATACGGACGCAGCTCGGTGGGCCGAATCGCCACATCGTAAGCGCCGAGATGTACAACCAGATATTTACGATGCACGGCACGACGATGATCTTCCTTGCGATCATGCCGCTGAGTGCCGCGTTCTTCAACTACGTGATCCCGCTGCAGATCGGCGCACGCGATGTCGCATTTCCGCGACTCAACGCGTTCAGTTACTGGGTCTATCTGTTCGGCGGTCTCTTCATCAGCATCCCGATACTGTTTGGCCACGGGCCCAACGGCGGCTGGTTCGGCTACGTGCCGCTGACGACCAAGACGTACTCCCCGGGTATCAACATCGACTTCTATGTGATTGGTCTGCAAATACTCGGGATCTCATCACTCGCGGCCGGTTTCAACTTCATCACGACGATCATCAATCTGAGAGCGCCGGGCATGTCGCTGATGCGCATGCCGG
>JBDTAB010000100.1:0-4408 GCA_039924865.1 Gemmatimonadaceae bacterium
TGCCAGAGCGCATTCGCACGCGCTTCCTCGTCATTGGGAGCGGCGTTGCAGGACTGCATACCGCGTGGCGCGCGGCCGCTTCGGGTGACGTCGTCGTGCTCACGAAACGTTCTCTTTTCGATAGCGCCACCGCGTATGCCCAGGGTGGCATTGCCGCCGCACTGGGAGCTGGCGATTCACCACAGCTGCACCGGCAGGACACTTTAGCTGCGGGAGCAGCGCTCTGTGACGCGGCCGCCGTCGAAGTGCTGGTCGAGGAAGGGCCTGATCGGGTGCGTGAGCTGATTGACGCCGGCGCCCAGTTCGATCGTGATCTCGCCGGCAATCTTCAACTGGGGCGTGAGGCTGCACATTCACGTCGGCGGATCGTCCATTCTCATGGCGATCAGACCGGCGCAGAGGTAGCGCGCACGCTCATCGAGCGAGTGCGGTTGACAAAAAACATTCGCGTATCCGAAAAAACGCGCGTACTCGACTTGATCATGGACAACGATGTGTGCGTCGGTGTGCGCGCTACCGTGGCAGGCAAGGCGACGGAGTTCATCGGGGACGCGACTGTGCTCGCCACGGGCGGCTGCGGGCAGGTGTATCGCTACACGACAAATCCGGCGGTAGCCACAGGCGACGGATACGCGATCGCTCATCGCGCCGGTGCCAAGCTCGCGGACATGGAATTCGTTCAGTTTCACCCGACAGCTCTGGACACCGCGGAGACTCCGCTGGCGCTGGTGTCGGAGGCCGTTCGCGGCGAAGGTGCCTTCCTGGTCAACGACCGCGGTGACCGCTTCATGCTCCGCGAACACAAACTGGCCGAACTGGCGCCACGAGACATCGTGGCCCGCGCGATCTTCCGCGAACAGCGCTCCGGCCGTCGAGTCTACCTGGATGCGACGCATTTCGAACGACCGTTCGAAGAGCATTTTCCGGGGATTTTCGCGCTCTGCATCGCGCGCGGAATCAATCCGAACACCGACCTTATTCCGGTTACGCCTGCGGCCCACTACATGATGGGAGGGGTAGTAACCGATCTGGCGGGCCGAGCCAGTGTGCCTCGGCTCTACGCCTGCGGAGAGGTTGCGCGCACGGGCGTGCACGGCGCCAACCGGCTCGCATCCAATTCGCTGCTCGAAGGGCTGGTCTTCGCCGAGCGTGTGGCGCGGGACATGGTAGGAGCGGAGCCGCTCGTTGCGGAGCCGCCGGTCGTAATGTGGAGCGCCCCACCGCTGCTGGATCGAGGCGCCGCGCAGGTTGCGGCAGATGATGTCCGTCGGGTAATGTGGGACAACGCGGGAATCGATCGAACGGCCGAAGCATTGCGTGACTGTATGGCCGTATTGGACTCGATTGCGTCGCGCCTTCCGGTCGGCGCAACCGAGGAGGCGAATATGGTCGAAACGTCTCGTCTCATCGCGGAGGCCGCGCTGCTGCGGAAGGAGTCGCGCGGTGGTCACTTCAGGCACGATTTTCCGCGACCGAAACGGAAGTGGCGTGACAGGCACATAGAATGGTGATCGTATGGATCACCATGCAACTTGATCGAGACTCTCATGATTGATACAACACAGGACGCAACTGCGTCAGACATTGTCGACCGCATCAAGAGCCTCGCGCGCGAGCGCGACGCGGTCATTCTTGCGCATAACTATGAGCGGCCAGAAGTACAGGACGTGGCGGATTATGTGGGCGACTCGCTTGGCTTGAGCCGCGAAGCGGCAAAGACGAGCGCGCAAGTCATCGTCTTCTGCGGCGTGCACTTCATGGCAGAGACGGCGGCGATTCTATCGCCCGACAAGACTGTTCTGCTCCCCGACATGGCGGCTGGCTGCTCGCTGGCGTCCACGATTGATGGAGCCCAGCTTCGTCAGTGGAAGAGCGAGCATCCGGGAGCGATAGTCGTAAGCTACGTAAACACTACGGCCGAAGTAAAAGCAGAGAGCGACTACTGCTGCACGTCGGGAAACGCGGTTGACATTGTCAACTCGATTCCTGCTGACAAGGACATATTGTTCCTGCCTGACATGTTTCTGGGTGCGCACGTTCGCCGCATAACGGGTCGCGAGAACATTCATGTCTGGATGGGAGAGTGCCACGTTCACGCGGGAATCGACCCCGAGAACATCAATGCAAAGCGCGCGGAACACCCGGATGCGGAGTTTTTGATTCACCCCGAATGCGGTTGCGCAACGAGCGTGGTCGAAGCGGTCTCGGCGGGTGCCATCAGCGCAGAAGGTGCGCAGATTCTCTCGACGGAAGGGATGATACGCAGGCCGGGCATATCAGATGCCGAGGAGTTCATTGTGGCTACGGAAGTAGGCATTCTTCACCGCTTGCGGAGGGAGAATCCTACAAAGCGCTTCTTTGCGGCCAACGAACGGGCCGTCTGCGCATTCATGAAAGTGACGACACTGCCCAAGGTGCTCGCGTCGCTCGAACACATGCAACACAGGATAACAGTGGACCCGGTAACAGCTGGCAAGGCACGACGTGCAATTGAGCGAATGGTGGCGATCGGCGGCCGCCCAACGCCACTCTCTCTTGATCCGACCACGGCCGAGGATCCCGGAGAGTGACTGATTCCAACAAACTGATTGACCCATCACTCGCTCGTCTGGCGGAGTTTGCATTTTCTCCAGAGGAGCGACTCCGATTTCCGCTGGATGCGGCGCATCGCGCGCGAATCGTGCACTCGGCGCTTGAAGAGGACGCTGCGGACGCCGACATCACGACCAACGCGATCGTAGACCCCGCCCGCGGCGCGCGAGCTTCGTTGGTAGCGCGGCGCGCGGGAGTTCTCTGCGGCACGCTGCTCGCCATAGAAACGTTCCGGCGGAGGGATCCTACAGTCTCCATTCGCGAGGATTCGCACGATGCGCGCCCGATCGGTCGCGGCGACACAATCCTTCATCTCACTGGCAATGCGCGTGGGCTGCTGAGCGCAGAGCGAGTCGCTCTCAACTTTATGCAGCGGCTTTCAGGAATCGCAACGCTCACTTCGCAATACGTACACGAAGTGCGCGGCACCAACGCAAGAATTCTGGACACTCGCAAGACGACGCCGGGCTGGCGCAGGCTCGAACGCTATGCTGTTCGCTGCGGCGGCGGTATGAGCCATCGCACTGATCTGGAGCAGGCCGTGCTCATCAAGGATAACCACATCGCAGCGGTCGAAAACAACATTGGATTGGCGGTGATGCGTGCTCGCGCGATCGCTGCTCCAGGAACGCGAGTCGAGGTCGAGTGCGACACAGTAGAACAGGTAGACGAAGCTCTCGATGCGGGAGCTGACATCATCATGCTTGACAACATGGGACTTCAGGATATGCGCGATGCCGTGAAGCTGGTAGCCGGCCGCGCCGTGATCGAGGCCTCGGGTGGCGTGAATCTTCAAACTGTGCGCGGGATAGCTGAAACTGGCGTCAACTGGATCTCAGTTGGCGCGCTCACGCACTCCGCACCTGCACTCGACATCGCGCTGGACTTCGAGGAGTGACGTGGCAGCAGGCGATGCAGAGACGCGCCGGAACGTAGGCAGGGGGGAGAGTCAGCCGGACGAGATTTGCGATGTGTGTGGCAGCAATCTCGTGAGCTGGAGAAAGTGCAAACTGGTCTGCAATAATTGTGGAACGATTCTCAAATCGTGTGCCGATCTGTGATCATTCAGCCACCTGGGACGCTCTGGACGGTGGGTCACTCGACGCATCCGATCGATGAATTCTTGAACATACTCCTCTCGCACGGAGTTACGCGAATTGCGGACGTGCGCCGGTTTCCCGGATCACGGAAGTTTCCACAGTTCAATCCCATTGCGCTGGAGCAGTCGCTGACGGAGGCCGGTATTGGCTTCACTCCGATGTCGGATCTTGGAGGTCGCCGCAAGGTGCTACCGGATTCGCCCCACACAGCGTGGCGTAACGAGTCGTTTCGCGGATATGCGGATTACATGGACACGCCCGAATTCGCACAGGCGGCTGGATCGCTTGCCGAGCTTGCGCGCGACGACCGTGTCGCGGCCATGTGTTCTGAAGGGGTCTGGTGGCGATGCCATCGCTCTATGATCTCCGATTACTTCAAGGCCAACGACTGGACCGTCTTGCACATCATGGGCACGGGCGAGGCAAAGGAGCACCCATTCACCTCCGTCGCTCAGATTGTCGACGGGAAGCTTACGTACGGACGTTCCGACAGCAGCAGCTAGTGTACGGCGTCGAGGTCGCCGAGTGGCAGTGACTCGGAAGCGCTCACGACGGCCTGATAGACGATGTCGCCGAGCGCGGCGTAGTTGCCGTCAAAGTGATGCTTGCCGTTTCGCGCTATTACCGTCATGAGACCAGCCGGCGCGGTCCTGCAGAGTGATTCCTTTTCTTCTTTTCCGTAGACGCACAGCATCGGCAAGCCCTTGAGCGCTTCG
>JBDTAB010000101.1:0-5706 GCA_039924865.1 Gemmatimonadaceae bacterium
GCCGACGGAGCCCGGATGCATTCCCATGAGGAATGGCGCATACGCCGGCCCCGTGACCGACGGAAAAACCGTCGTGATCGTGCGCATGCCGCCCTCATCTCGCATACGCGAGAGTGCCGGCAGTTCCCCGGAGGCGATGGCCGCCGCGAGTATGTCGGGACGCGCACCGTCAGCCAGGACGATTATTACGGAATTGGGACGTTTCACTAGATTCGAATATGGCAAAAACCAGTACCAAGCCAACTACCCCCAGGAAGGCGGCACCCACGAAACCGCCAGCCGAAGCAGACTCGAAACGTCGACCGAATCGCCCCACCAAGGCTCCGCGCACCGCTTCCGGAAAACGCGTCAACCCGGAGATGCTAAAACAGGCCAGCTCCGACGCGCTCGCCGGCACCAGGGAGCGCACCGAAGCCGGACACAGGATGGCCGGTCGCATCCCGCCATCCGAAACCACGCCCCACCGACGGTCCGGAGCGACGAGCAAGGTAGACCAGTCGATCCGCGACACACCGTACGAGATGATGCCGACCGGCGTTACCGAAGATGAGAAGTTGCTCCACACGCCGATTTCCTCGGACGATGATTACACCACGACCGATCCGTGGCGCGTAATGCGCATCACCGCCGAGTTCGTCGAAGGGATGGACGCGCTCGCATCTGTGCGCCGCGGCGTGTCGATCTTCGGTTCTGCACGAACCTCGCCAGACGATCCGATGTATGTGGCGGCTGAGGAAACGGGAAGGCTCCTCGCAGAAGGAGGGTTCACTGTCATCACTGGCGCGGGCCCAGGCATTATGGAAGCGGCGAACCGGGGAGCGAAGCGCGGTGGCGGGCCGTCCGTCGGCTGCAATATCGAGTTGCCATTCGAGCAGGGCGCCAACCCATACCTCGATACGCTCGTCAACTTCCGTTACTTCTTCGTTCGCAAGACGATGTTCGTCAAGTACTCCAACGCCTTCGTGATCTTCCCCGGTGGCTTCGGGACACTCGACGAAACGTTCGAAGCTATCACGTTGATACAGACCGGAAAGATCTTCCAGTTTCCGGTCATTCTCTTTGGCCGCGCCTACTGGGCGGGCCTGGTGCGCTGGTTGCAGTCACGTGTCCTTATCGAGCGAAAGATCTCCCCAGGTGACCTGGACCTTCTCATCATGACCGACGATCCGCGCGAGGTCGTGCAGACGATTGCGCAATCCTATCCCGCCAAGCGCCGGACCATCGAGAAGCGCAGGGTCGCAGCCTCCGAACGAAAGAAGTGACACGCATTCATCTCATACGACTCCGATGACAGATAAAACCTCCAGCGCGCCGATCTCAGCATTCGTGCGAGAGCACTTTCGCCACTTCAACGCCGCCGCCCTCGTCGATGCCGCCGATGCATATCGAAAGCACCTCGACGGCGGCGGAAAGATGCTCGTCACTCTGGCTGGAGCGATGAGCACCGCAGAGCTTGGCATCTCCTTCGCCGAAATGATCCGGCAGGACAAGGTGCACGCCATCAGCTGCACAGGCGCAAACCTCGAGGAAGACATATTCAACCTCGTTGCGCATGACTATTACGAGAGAGTTCCGCACTATCGTGACCTGACACCGGCCGATGAACACGCGCTGCTCAGCCGCCACATGAATCGCGTCACCGACACGTGCATCCCGGAGATGGAGGCCATGCGCCGCATCGAATCCGTGGTGCTTGAAGAATGGGTCGCAGCAGACAAGAAAGGCGAGAGATTCTTCCCGCACGAGTTCATGTACAAGATCCTGCGCGGCGGCAAGCTCAAGAAGGAATATCAGATAGACCCAAAGAATTCATGGATGCTCGCCGCAATGGAGAAGAACATCCCGATGTTCGTTCCCGGCTGGGAAGACTCCACGCTCGGCAACATGTTCTCCGGACATGTGATCACTGGCGATGTGAAGAACGTGCACACGGTTCGCACCGGCATTGAGTACATGATCGAGCTCGCGGATTTCTACACGAAGCTTACCAAAAAGTCGTCACTCGGATTCTTTCAGATCGGCGGCGGCATCGCGGGTGATTTCCCGATCTGCGTCGTTCCGATGCTGCACCAGGATCTGCAGCGACCCGAAGTTCCGCTCTGGGGCTATTTCTGCCAGATAAGTGATTCCACCACCAGCTATGGTTCGTACTCCGGCGCGGTTCCAAACGAGAAGATCACGTGGGGCAAACTCGGTATCGACACGCCCAAGTACATCGTTGAGAGTGATGCGTCGATCGTCGCGCCGCTGATGTTCGCGATGATCCTGGGGAAGTAGCCATGCAACCGGTCGCGCGTCTCTTCCTCACGCTGGGGAGCGTCAACGCAGCACTCGCGGTGATCTTCGGCGCCTTCGGCGCGCACGCGCTCAAGGCCCGCGTTTCGCCGGACATGCTGAACGTGTATCAGGTGGGTTCGCACTACCACTTCTACCACGCGCTCGGCATGCTCATCGTCGGCTTGCTGGCGATGCACCTGAACAACAATGAAGGCGCGTTGCGTCTGTCCGGCTACCTGATGCTTGCCGGCGTAGTGCTGTTCTCGGGAAGTCTCTACCTTCTCGCCATGACGGGAGTCACATGGCTGGGCGCCATTACTCCGATCGGCGGCCTTGCATTCATCGCGGCGTGGCTCGTACTCGCGATTACAGTCTTTCGCGCAACAGCCTGAGGCGCTTTTCTGTGGATCTGCCGATCGCCGAGCCAGCTAACGGCGGTCGCCGTCCCGATCGCCGGCTTTTTTTGCGAGCGTGGCTTCAAGTCGCGTAAGCAACTCCCCCTGCGCCGCGTTGATCCTTCCGCTCGCGCCGCTCACAGTGAACCAGGCGCAACGGTCGACTTCCGGAAAGGTGATCATGCGCCCCGAGCCTCGCGGCCATTCCGTCGTCATTGTATTGCTAACCGTGCACTTCGGATCCGCGTCACCTTCCCAGCCCCAGGCGTGCACGACTTTTCCCGCGCGTTGGCGAATACTGCCTAAACTGATGTATGGGCCCGTAGGAGTGATGCCCGTTTCTTCCTGAAACTCGCGGAGCGCGGCGTCCAGAATCTCCTCACCAGCTTCGACGCCGCCCTTGGGAATCGTCCACGCTCCCTCTTCACGGTTCGCCCAGAACGGACCACCGGGATGCGCCAGGAAAAACTCCAGTCCATCCGGCCCGGAACTGCGGCGAAACATTAGAAGTCCAGCGCTGAGATTTGTGCGCCGAGACGGAGAGCTCATGGCTGAGAGTGATTGGTGAGGTCGGTACGACAACTTGGACTACTGCCAAGCTAATGATCCTGACGCGTCGAAGTAAATCGCCCAGACCAGACCCGGGAAGGCGTATTCCTCGACGCGTGCAGCAACATCAGCCGCAGCTCGTCAATTTCTATACGTACGCCGACGCGCCATCGTTTGGTCCATCTTTTCAGCGCTGGATTACCCCCGCGTGGGCGGCTTTTCCGCGGGTGCGTTGCGCGTCGCCGCCTGTGCATCCACGGCGGCGACGGCCTGTTGCGCCTGATTCCAGTCGATCACCGGCGCAACATCCTCATCACCCAGCGCCAGTGACTCAAGAGCGCGTTGAATTATCGCTTCGCCGTTTGGTATCGCTCTGCCAAACTCAAGCTCCGCCATCCTGCACATCCGCTCCTCATCCGGACGTTCTCCGGGATCGGACTGACCCATCGCATGAACGTGCGCGTGCATTCCTTCGTGCACTATTGAGGATGCGACCTGTGCTTCGGTGAATTCAGGATTAACCGTGAAAGTCAATTCGATCACGCACGTGCGCGAATCTGGATAAAAAGCGGCTCGGCACGGATACCGAACAACGCGGATGCTGGAGAAGTCGCTCAGGATCTGTGCGAACATTGCGGGTTGGTACTGCTGGATCAGTCCCAGCGCGGTGTCCAGTCTCCGGAACACGAGTTCTGAATCGATATCCGGCCGCGTGTTGGTCAGCGTGACCGGGATGCCCCGGAGGATGCGCTTCTCCGTGGCCCAGCCCTGCAACGCGCGCATTGTGTTTATGCGCCACCGGTCGAACAGGTCTACCAGCATGACTTTGTAACTTCGCTGGCAGCGCGAACACTGTCTACCCCGGTGGTGGCGCCCGCAACGACTTCCGGCGAGCTACCGAGTGGGGTCGGTGCTCGCCGGAGGCGAAAAGGGGACGTTTTGCTACGAGAGTGCGACGCTCGTTACGCGCGTCGCTTGGGTGTAAGCTTGTTCAGCATGTTTCCGACCGTCATTCCGAAGGCGATGCCTAGCGCGATCGCTACAGGAAGATGGTGTGCGCTCGCTCCGAGAGTGGCGCCAAGGGTACCGCCGATGATTATCCAGCGGCCGCGACTATCATGTTGATCCACTTGCATCAGTTCGCTCCATCCAAAGGTCCGTCGCATTACGGGCCCGGGTCGGCCCAGCAATAGACGGCGCAGTCATAATGAAGGTCACCCACGGACGTCGCCCCAGATTCTCGATCACAGCTTTGTGTCTGCCGATGGGCCATAGACCGGAGGCAGCGGGACGTCATTGAGTCTCAAATACACGCTCAACTGGCCCCGGTGGTGGATCATATGACTCAAAATGAAGGACCTCAGGACCGCGGCGCGTGGCAGAGTCCACAGAGTCTTTCCGGCGCGGCGGAGCGTCCAGGGCTCCATCATATCCGAATCCGACGCCGATTCGATCGCGATGCGAGCCCGCTGGACATTGTCGTCGAACGTGCGCATGAGCGCAGCCGTCGTCTCGAATTTCGCGGGCGCCGCTCCCGAGCCGTTGTTCGGACCAACGTCCAGTTCGTCGGTTTCCATGGTAATCAGGCCGAGCCGCGGAAGATTCCCGATGTGTGAGGCGAGCTCGCCGAGTGTTCTCGATTTGACGTGCGGAGTCCATAGCGCTCTGGCCTCGGGCACGCGTTCCAGCATCGTGCGAGTGGTCGCCATCTCAGAATCGAACTCCGGCAGGACGGTTGCGGCTATGGACATCGCTGTCTCCTGACAATGGTGCAAACGACGGCCACCGCTGACTTGCTAGGGCTTTTCCGTCGATGAATCCAGCTTGAATACAGGAAGCTGCAGCCGCCAGAGGATTGCCGCTAGACGTATCACGGCGATGACCGCCATTCCGGTCAGTGCTGGGAGCGGTCGTAGCGCGCCCAATCTCTCCATTACGAAATAAATGCTCGTGCCCGCGATTGCCGCGGTCGCGTAGAGACTCCCCGGCCGCAACACCATAGGAATCTCCGCGCTCAAAACGTCGCGGACCATGCCACCGGCCGATCCGGTAATGGTGCCGAGCACGACGCCACTCACCGCCGGCAGCCCCATACGTTCGGCGATTTGCGCCCCGGTGATGCTGAACAGCGCGAGTCCGAGCGCGTCCGCGATCTGCAGCGCCTGGTGCGGCGGCCTCCGCCATCGTGTGTAGGCAATAGTGAGCAGGGCGGACGCGACAATCACCAGAATGTACGCCTGATTCTCGAGCCAGAATATCGGATGTCGCCCCAGCAGGACGTCGCGAATCGTTCCGCCGCCAATTGCCGTTGCCAGCGCGAGAACGATGACCCCCAGAAAGTCGAGCTGTTTTCGCCCAGCAGCGAGCGCGCCGCTGACGGCGAAAACGGAGACGCCGACGAAGTCGAGCACAGCGGGGAGAGTCATATGGATGTGATCGTGGTGCTGGGTCCGGAATCGATGAGAGAGGCTGCTACACGCTCACT
>JBDTAB010000102.1:0-22016 GCA_039924865.1 Gemmatimonadaceae bacterium
AAGTTGCGACAGTAGCACCGTCGCAGGTGGCTCTGACAACTCTGGTTCACACCCGAGGAGTTAACCCACGCAAGAAACGGGGGCCAGCCCAGTCATAACTTCTGCGAAAGCGGGGACCCATGTGCAGCCGACCCACTCTGACAGTCCAATCGTACCTCAAGACCGCTAACATGGGTCCCCGCTTTCGCGGGGATGACGGATGGCAGACGACCCGCTCTGACAGTCCACTCACACCTCAAGACCGATAACATGGGTCCCCGCTTTCGCGGGGATGACGGGGCGGCACACGTCCCACAAAAATAAAAAAGGACCCTCTCGGGTCCTCGATAAAGCACCAACTTCAAACACTCACCAGAAGCTACGGCCTGACCGATGCGAACGCGACCTGCATCGCCTGACGACCGACAACGTCGTTCTCGACGTAGAACTCCGTTTCCCACGGCTGATCGGGGAAGAACTCGGAATGAATCTGGCCCGACGGCGTTGCCTTGCTCGGCTTCAGCTTCTTCTTGGCCGTAGGTGCAGGCCGCTCGGACTTCGGCTTGTCGACTTTGGTCAGCGTATCTGAACGCGTGATCGGGTGCGTTGGGACAGGACCGACTTCGCTTGCGTGTGCTGCAAGTGGCAGTGCGATCGACAGGATAGCACCTGCAACCGCCAGCCGAGTGAGGTTATGCCGAGCCATCCTTGGAATATATGGTGGGTCACGCCGGTTGGCCAGAAAGTGGCTTTTGGCGGCCCCAACGCCGTCGGTCCGACGCCCCCGAGGGGGCGCGGCGCGCCAGATGGCGCGCCGCGGCCTCAGTCGCCGAACGAGACCCCGGTGGCCCGAGCGGTCAACACTGTGTCGTGAGAAGGATCCACGCGTTTCTGCTCGCGAAGGGCTTCTTCTATGGGTATGGTCACGATATGGGGAGACTGCAGCGCCACCATGTGACCCCACATTCCGTCCGCCACAGCGCGCACCGCGGCGCCACCAAAGCGAGTCGCCAGGAGGCGATCGTATCCGGTCGGCTGGCCGCCCCGCTGAAGGTGGCCTAGGACCATGGAGCGAGACTCCTTGCCAGTTAGCGCCTGGATCTGCGCCGCGAGTTGCTCTGCGACTCCACCCACGCGCACCGCCTGGCCAGGCAACGAAGCGCCAAGCACGTGCGCCGACTCGCCGACCGCGTACGATCCCTCAGCCATCACGACGATGGAGAAGTGACGACCCTCGAGACTCCGGGACACGATCTTTTCACAGACGCGATCCACGTCGTAGGGAATTTCAGGGATCAGAATCACGTCTGCCGATCCCGCGAGGCCCGCATGCAGCGCGATGAATCCCGTGTCGCGCCCCATCACCTCCAGAACGAAAACCCGGTCGTGCGACTCGGCCGTCGTATGGAGCTTGTCGATTGCCTCCAGAGCCGTGTTCACGGCCGTGTCGAACCCGAACGTGGTGATCGTCCCGCTCACGTCGTTGTCGATCGTCTTGGGAACGCCCACCAGTCGCATTCCCTTGTCGGAGAGCTGCTGCGCGATAGCCAGCGAGCCGTCTCCGCCGATGGAAATGAGCGCTTCGATGCCAAGCTCGGAGGCGCGCGCTATCAACTCGTCTGAACGATCAACGATTGAATACGTGCCGTCCGACTGCATCACGGGATACGAGAACGGATTGCCACGATTGGTGGTGCGGAGGATGGTGCCGCCCTGATGCCCGATGCCACGCACCACCTCACGGGTGAGCGGAACGATGTCTTCCTCGCCTAGAAGGCCGGCATATCCCTTCGTGATGCCGAGCACGTCCCAATCACGATCGAGAGCGCCCAGCACTGCTGCCCGGATTACGGCGTTGAGACCGGGTGCGTCACCGCCGCCGGTCGATATTGCAATTCTCACTTGTGTAGTTCTCTGGAGCTCAGGATGTCTCGATTTATGCGACTTGTAACGGCGGGAATTACCAGGGACTCAATCATTCCTTCACGTACGTTTTATAGAGCGCCTGCGCATCGGTGCTCGACATACCCTTCAAGACGGCCAGTGCTGGCGTGCGTAACACGTTTCGCCACGACTGCTCCGCCATCACGATGCGCGCCAGCGGCAAGGCTGCGTCACCAGCAGTGTTGAGATACGACGCCAACGCGATTCCTCGCACGATTGGAGACTGGTCGCCGCGCGCTTCGGATGCAAGCCACGAATCGGTTTCGGATCCCGGAAAGCTCGCGAGCGCAGCGACGGCAGCCTGGCGGATGCGCGAATCTGAATCACGTACAGCTGCGGTTACTGCCGGCAAACCCAGGGCGCGCATCGTCGAATCGGCGGCAAAGATCGCAAGAGCGTGCAGCGCCTGACCCCTGACTGCCCAGTAGCCGTCCGATCCCGCCGCCGTCGCTACTGCCCGAACCGCTGGGAAGTCGTCCTTCCTGGACTGAAGAAGCGTGATCGCCTCTGATCGGGCGAAAACATCGTCGCCATGAGCAAGCTGATAATCGAGCATCGCCGTGGAACGAGGCAAGTCGCTGATCGCGAGTACCCACGCGCCCTTGTTCCATTCGATCGCCCGCGGCGCCGATGGTAGCGACAGAGCCAACTCGCCACGTCCGTCATGCACCTGCATCACCCCGCGCACCGGGCCGCCGTCAGTCAATACTTCCACGTCCACACTGGCATCGAAGTAGCCGGTCAGCGAATCGCGCGGCTGGATCTCTGTTGCACGAAGCGCCAACTGGCGCGAGGCCGAATCGTACGACGAGGATACCCGGAACACCGGAAAGCCAGCTCCGTAAACCCATTGCTTGAAGAAAGACGCAAAGCTCCGCCCCGTGGTCTCTTCGAATGCGCGCTCCAGATCGGCCGTAACGACATTGCCGAACATGTGGGATTCAGCATAGTGGTTAATCGCCTTCCAGAAGAGCGAGTCGCCAAGCTGGTGGCGAAGCATCTGCAAAACAGTCGCACCCTTGGGATAGATGTGCCCGCTGAAGAACACCTCGATCGGATCGGAGACGTATCGGTCGTAAACGATAGGTCTCCGGTTCCGGCGATCTGCAGCGATTGTCTGCTGCTCCGCACCCATCCGGTCCCACATCGCTTCGTCCGTGCCGCGCGAATGTTCGCGATAGATCTGCTCCAGGAAGGTGGCGAAGCCTTCATTCAGCCACGCGTGCGACCAGTCGCGGGTGGTAAGCAGATCGCCGAACCACTGATGACTCAGCTCGTGCGAAACGAGACCGTCTGCGTTGTACTGCGGATCGGCCCAGGCAGGATGAAGGATCCCGTTATCGTTCTGCGTCGTAGCGCTGACGTTTTCCATGCCGCCGAAAATGAAATCGGGAGCCACGCTCTGCGCGTACTTGGCCCACGGATACGGAATGCCAATCCTTTGCGAGAAGAACCTGATCGCATCCGGCGTCGCCTCGAATCCAAGCCTGGCGGCAGCGATGGAGTCGGGATACGTCCAGTACTCAACCGGGACACCGTTCGCGTGGTCGTTGAGAACAGTATAGTTGCCGGTAACAACGCTCATCAGATAAGTGGACGCCGGCTTCGCCTGTACCCAGTTCCACTGCACACCACCATTCACGGCACGACGGCTTACGAGCCTGCCGTTGGACAGCGCTTTCTCGTTGGAATCCGTGGTGACCGATATCGACCAGGTTGTCTTGTCGTCCGGATGATCATAAGTGGGAAGCCAGTAGCGGTTTTCAATCGCCGCACCTTGCGTCCACATGTAATGATTTCTGTCGATGAAATACGCCCCACGCTTGGGCTTCACAGTTTCGTAATCGATGACGAATGACGTCACCGCATGCGGTGCAAGCGATCGTCGCAGATGGACGGTGAGCATCTCGCCGTCATAATCGAATTTGAGCGGCACCGAGCTGGTCGTTGCAACGCGTTTGATCGTCATCGCAACGGCATTCAGTGGAACTTCCGAAATCGCTCGATCGCGCGCCGCTATTCTTAGCGTCGTCGAACCGATGACGGCATGATTGGTCCAGCCAAACCGCACTCGTACAGCTTGATTCTGAAGATCGAATTTGTGCGGCGGAAATGTGTGAACGGTACCGGCCGGCTCAGGTCCCCACGCGATCAAGCCGCTATCGGCGAACGCCGGCACTGCATTGCTGTCGGGAACGATCCGCACGTTCGGAATGATCCTGGGCGGAGTTGGCGGCGGGAACTCAGCGTGGCTAGGCGCATTCGATTCGTTGGTCGCGGGCTCGGCAGCCGGATTCGCACCGGTGCTGACCGTGCGGCCCGCACAGCCCAGCGAACCAGCTGCAATCAGCACGGCTAAACGACGAGTCATCTCCACCTCTTCAACTCCGCGCGCGAATGGTACAGCTATCCGATATGCGATGAAACGTGCAGGTGCTTTCCGCTGCTATCAATATGCCATGCGTTCGAAACATATACGCCTCCACCCCGCCAACCGACCAGCGTTCACATTGCTCGAGACGCTGATCGTCGTGACGATCATAACTCTGCTCGCCGGCGTGGCAATCCCGCGAACGAGACGTATTCTCGATGGTATCGCCGTCCAGGCGGCTGGTGATGAGGTCGTCGCTGCTCTGGAACTCGCCCGTCATTCCGCGATGACTCGCGGTGAGCGGATCACTGTCTTTCTCGATACGGCACCGGCCCGGTTAACAATGCTGGCAGGTAACGACACGCTCCGCTACCGAAATGAAAACGCCACGCATGGCGTGGCTTTTTCCGCGAGCAGGCGCAGCGTCGTTTACAGTCAGCTTGGATTGGGATTCGGCGTCTCCAACCTCACTCTCCGCGTTTCCCGAGGCGCCGCCGCCGATACGATCTTCGTCTCCAGACTCGGCCGCGTTCGCCGATAATGACCAAGGCCGACTAAAACAGATCCGACCTGCCGATAATCAGGCCGCGGTCGTACCGAAATCGTAGCCGGGCACGGACACTCTCGGTATCTCCTGCCCAATCACACGCTCGATCGTCCGGACCATCGCGATCTCATCGGGCGACATGAGCGTGTAGGCCTCACCGCTTGAATCTGCACGACCGGTGCGACCAATCCGATGCACGTAATCTTCCGGCTCCTGCGGCACGTCGAAGTTGATCACGTGCGTGATCCCGTCCACATCGAGCCCGCGCTGCGCGACGTCGGTCGCCACCAGCACGCGGATCTTGCCTTCCTTGAAATCCTCGAGAGCACGCGTCCGTTCCTTCTGCGTCTTGTCTCCGTGCATCGCCGTCGCCTCGATACCTGCTGTTCGCAGATCGCGAACTACGCGATCAGCACCGTGCTTGGTACGCGTGAAGATCAACACAGAGTCCATCGCGGTATCCTTCAACAACTCCGTGAGAAGCTGCGTTTTACGGATGCGCGGAACCGGATACACGGCGTGCGTGACACCGATTGCAGCCATCGAACGGCGACCCACCTGGATTACGTGCGGCTTTCGGAGATACTTGCGCGACAGCGCCTCGACTTCAGGCGGCATGGTTGCACTGAAAAGCATGGTCTGCCGGTACTTCGGGATCTCGGCGACCACGCGGTTGATCTGCGGCGCGAAACCCATGTCGAGCATCCGGTCGGCCTCGTCCAGAACCAGCACCTCGAGATCGTCGAACACGACGTTCTGCCGCTCGATGTGGTCCAGAAGCCGACCCGGAGTTGCAATGATGACGTCGACTCCCTTCCTCAAGGCCTTCGCCTGAGGGTCAACCGCAACTCCACCGTAGACCGCAAGGGTCTTGAGGTCGGAATGTTCGGCGTACTTGTGAAAGTTGTCTTCCACCTGCACGCACAACTCGCGCGTAGGTGTCAGGATCAGCGCTCTCACTCGATGCGGGCCGCCTTTCAGTTGATTCAGGATCGGCAACGCGAACGCCGCCGTCTTGCCAGTGCCCGTCTGCGCGAGGCCAATCAAATCTCGGCCTTCCAGCGCTAGCGGTATCGCCAGGGCCTGTATTGGCGTCGGATGTGTGTATCCAGCGTCCTTTACCGATTGCAGTACATCGGGATCCAACCCGAGGTCTGCGAATGTGAGGTCGGTAGCCTCTACCTTCGTCTCTAAACTCATTTTGATACTAAACCTAACAGATTAACTCCCTGATGGCGCCCGCGACCAGATCTGGAGCCTCCTCGGGCACCACGTGGCCGCAGTGGCCTACGACCCGAACCGTCGCGTTTTGGATAACCTCTGCATACCGCCTCACCCAACGGCGAATCACGAGGTTATCACTCGCACCGTCGATTATCACAGTCGGCGCGGATATCTGCCCGAACCCGCACTCGATGCCGGCTCCCCATTCAAACCGGTGCAACAGATCCCACATGGCGCTGACACACCCGTCGAACTGGCTCGGCGCCCAGTACTCGTCCACATCGCGCGCAGTGGGACGGTAGATGGTGCCGTAAACAGCATTAAAGACGGCGGCGACCATCCACCGCCGCATGATATACGGTAGCAAAGGTTTAACGACGCTGGGCGTAAGCGTGCTGAGAACCCGAATGTCGCGCTCCGTCCCAAAACCCGCCGGCGCCAGCAACGCCAGGCCGTCCACCCGCTCCGGGGCGAGCACGGCGGCGCGCGCGCAGATCGGGCCCCCCATGGAGTGACCCACGAGTATGCAGTGCTCGATTTCAAGCGCCTGCATCGCCGCGAAGACGACTTCCACCTGCGCGTCGAGCGCGTAGTACCGGGGGTCGCTCGGCTTCTCCGACAGGCCGTGCCCGGGAAGATCGATCGCGATTACCCGCATCCCCAGCTCGGCCAGTAGCGGCATGAGTCGGCGATACGAATAAACCGAGCAAGCCCAGCCGTGGACGCACAACACCACCCGATCTGCCCCGTGGTCGCCACATTCGACCGAGCGAACAACCAGCGGGCCGGCACTCAGCGAGAGCCGGAGGTACGTGGTGGTGAATCGTGCATCGGCCGCCGGAAACATTTCTCCCGGCGGGATCCTCCCGCGCCAGCGAATCAGACCAGCTTGATCTGCCAACCCAACAGTCGTGCGATGAGACCGATGCGGAATGTGACATCCGACCAGCGCCCATCTCCCTCCAGATTGGACTCCAGCGGGAACTTGGGCCACGCGTATGGGCTCGTCGTCGCGGGGAGTTCCGCAGTCTTGCTATGCGGACGCCAAACACGATCTCTCCCGCAGTCATCCACGAAGCGCTCGAACAGCTTCATCCACATCTCATGGCGCTTGAGGAAGCCCAGCCTGGCCATAATTTCGAGCCACGTCAGCGCGAACGGGATATCCGACTCCACCACGTTCTTGTTGTGAAGCAGATCGCCAAGCACGAGATGTGGCTGAGCGACGATTTCCGTGTCGTAAAGCTGCACCGCTTCCTGTGTTGGCTTGGGCTGCGAGAGATACGTGAACAGCCGCTCCATTTCCGGAAAGTGTTCGCTCCGGAAGATTGGCATCTGAGCCACCGTCATCAAAGCGAAGATCGACGGGGGCGACGCATGCTCCGCGAGCACGTGCCTGTTGCCAATGCGCACCCACGGCTTTTCGGCGAGGGGCGAGTCGAGAAACGCGTCGATACGCTCCATAGCTCTTCGCGCGGCGCCGCGCAGACGAGGATCAGCCTCGTAGCCCGCATGGGCGAGCGCCGCGGAAGATGCTTCACGAAGAATCTGTCGCCCGCGAATGGCGAGATCGGGATTCTTCGCGCTGCCGCGAAGCTCATAGAGGAAGTGTGGATCCGAGTCTTCGGCGAGAAGGCGAAAGAGTGGTCTTCTGGCCTGCGCGAGAGGAGGCGAATCGCGATGCCAGCCGTATTCGAGTAGTCGCTCTACTGCTGGAATGGTCCCGAGGCCGGTGATGCCCTTCCCTGGCTTTGGAAGCGTGAGAATGCGCTCATTCCACGTTCCATCGAGGGACTGCGTCATCGCGATCTTCAACGCAACGGGTGATGCCAGTGCGAGCGTTTCCATCTCGGGGCTTGCTGGCAGCCGAGCCACGTCGACAAATGACCGATACTGAATCGGCGGTGCCGCATTATCGAGTAGCCAGTTGAGCGGAAACTCCAGCGTCGGCTCGCTCGATTCTGTCGAATTGCTTTCAACTTGCTGGGCGGCGGACGTCAGCTCGGCCATACACACTCACAATTGTAGGTTGGTGCCAGCTCGGTGCGCGCCAAGTATAGCGCCTTTGTTCGGCAAAAACTAGGGGGTAGCCACCTATCTTATTGTCCCGCAATAACTTAGCAGGTCAATCGGTTGCGGGCACCCGCGCCAGAGCTTCGGTGTTGTAGCGGCTGCCCGGATTCCACAGGATCCAGCTGTAGAAACCGTTGTCGTAACCTGCTTTTATCTGGGCTCGGACTTGCGAAGCGCCATAGTGCGGCGGGCCAAGCGTGAAGTCCTGATACCACGGAACGATCTTCGCCGCGTCCTTTACACCCGTAGTGCGTCGCTTCACATCCTTCAATGCGCGGTCGATTGTCGTGTACGGATGCGCGTTCGGACTTGCGAGTCCGTACGTGCCTGGCGCGAAGTGTGAAGGGTACACCATTGGAAGAACGACGTCGGCTCGATCTACGAACATCTCCCAACGCTGGCCGATTCCCATGTCGGTCGTATCCGTCGCCGTCAGTCCGAAGACATCGATCGTCATCGGGATTGCCGTGATCCGCAACGAATCGCGGACGACGCCAAGCTGATCGCGAATTACTTCTGCGCGAGTGCGGCCGTGTGCCAGAGGGAACGTCGCTTCGCGCACCATGCGATCGTCATCCGGGAACCGGACGTAGTCGAACTGAACGGCGCTGAATCCCACGTCGTGCGCTTCGCGCGCCAGGTCGATCGCGTACTGCCACACAGCAGGTTGCGTGGGGTCGAGCCATGGGCTTCCCTTGCTGTCGAGCCACGGGTTGCCATCCTTGCGACGCTTGATCGACCACTGGAGCCGAGCGCGAGCCAGCAGCGGATCCTTGGCCACGACGATTCGGGCGATCGGGTAGACGTTGCTTGCGCGCATGGAATCGAGCACCGCGGTCATTCTGCGCGCAGACATCGGTTTGTTGGTATCGGCACCGATCGCAATTGCAAGCGGAACTTTAGACCGATACAACACGAATCCGCGATCATCCTTCACGTCAATTACGAGTGCGTTGATCTCTGTACGCTGCGCAACACCGATCAATTGCCACATCTTGTCGCCGATCGCCGCCCAACGATTCACATACAGGCCGCGCAATGTATCGGGGCGCGGCACGTACGTCACTGAAACAGGTGCGCCACTCACTGTCTCCGGTGAATCAACAACAGCCGCCAGATTCGTGGAATTGGTACGAGCGGCTGACGATGCGAGGGTGGCAGATGTCGGGACAGCGACGTGCGTCGCGGGCTTCGCCGACTCGCCACAGGCGCAGAACAGTGCGATGGCTGCGGCAACAATGGTTGTTGCCGCACCGTGTCCTGTTGCTGTTCCCGCCGTTTTTGTTGCGCTGCTCGTTATCATGGCGCGGGGGTGCCGCTTACTTGTCACGCCGTAGTACTCTCGCGAGCTCGTCTTGCGCGTACAACACGGCGTCGACTTCCTTGCCGATCGCGACGGCCTGTTCGGCTACCTGCGTAACGCTCTCGTACGAGCGGGTGCCCGTAGAGAGCCTTCCGACGTCCATGCGAAGCTGGCGCATTGCACTGATCGCGCGTCCGAGCTTTTCATCGGCGGCTGATCGGCGCGTCTGCATCTCGCGCAGCGATACGCGCTGCCGGCGAAGCTGCACGAGTCTACGAACGCGCCCCTCGCTGGCTTCCTCGTCGAGCGGGTTTGCTTCGGCTTCGAGCTGGTTTATCTCGCGCTCGATTGCGTCGCCCATGCCTGGCACGTTTGCGCGATCCATGTTGTCGATCGCCGTCGCGAGCTGCTCAATACGCACGTAAAGAGAATCCGCAGATGATGATACGTCCGGCACAAGTCGGCGTTCGTCATCAGGAAGCACGTTCATCATGCGCTGGATGTCGGCGCGCGCGACTGCCGCTTCCTGCACCGCGGGGAAACGCGCGACCACGTCCGCGGAAATCGGATGATCGAATCCCGTCAGGCCCTGCGTCGCGGCTCCCTGAACGCTTCCGGGCATGGGAGAGAAGCTGGTGAGTCCGCTGCCGTCACGCAGACGCGCTCGCAAACGCTCGCGCGACTGTTCGCGCTTTTGCGGATCGAACAGTGCGCGCGCATCGTCGATACGCTCATTCACTACGTCGGCAAAGAGGGCATCGCGCGGTTGGCGGAAAACATCGCGCCAGTCATATCCGCGATTCCAGAGCTTGGAATACCCGACGGCGATCGTCGCGCCCCAGATGGCGTCGATGAAAAAGAATGAATGGTCGCCAAAAATGCCGAGCGGTATGAATGCCGCGCTGACAGCGAGCCATGTAATCACCTTCTTTCGGTACGTGCGCACCGCTGGCGCTTCCCACCGGGCAATCTCCACACCGCGCGACGGATTGTACATCGGACGCGCGGGAGTCGGAGTGCGCGACATCGGGGCACGATGCTGCTGCGTCTGTGACCGCTGCTGGTACGGCGCGTTCGACGGAGCTCCAATCGCCGATTGATCGCGCCCACTCAACGCGTCCACGAGCGCGGTCGCGGTCGGGAACCGATCGCTCGGCTCCTTCGCGATACAGCGCATGACTACGTTGGCAAGATCTTCCGGAAGTCCCTGAACGCGCTCGCTGATCGGACGCGGCTGTTCCGTGAGATGCTTCACGAACATGCCGGGCGTGTTCGATGCGATGAACGGAAGGTCGCCAGACAGCATCTGATAACCAACAATGCCAAGCGAGTAGATGTCGCTTCTGCCGTCGACGCTACGATCGCCCGCGCATTGTTCAGGCGACATGTAGGCTGGCGTGCCAATCGCGAGACCCGTCGTGGTGAGACGAGTGTCGTTCCCCTCGCTCACCGCGCGTGCGATGCCGAAGTCCGTTACCATCGCGCGGCCGGTGTCCGTGTCGAGAAGAATGTTGTCAGGCTTGATGTCGCGGTGCACGACATTGCGCGCGTTTGCGTATGCGAGCGCGTCGCCAACTTCACACATAATCCGGCGTACCTCGTCCGGGTGCATCGGACCGTGCTCTCGCAAGCGCTGCCCGACCGTGTCGCCGTTCACGTAGCCCATGATGAAGAAGACGAGATTGTCGGCTTCTTCTACCGTGTAAATGGGCACGATCGACGGATGACTCAGTTGCGCAGATGTTTCCGCCTCGCGCAGGAACCGGGAACGGATATCCGCACGATACGCGAGATCGGGGGGGAGCAGCTTTACAGCTACAAGCCGCTTGAGCCGCCGATCACGGGCACGATAGACGATACCCATTCCGCCGCGACCAATCTCCTGGTCCAGCTCATAGTTAGCCTCGAGAACCCGACTTAACTGCGCACGAAGTGCGTCGTCAGGCCGGTTTGGCAGTCCCTCGGGCTCGGTCATCCGTCAGACCGGCATGCTACCATAAAGAATCCTGCCGTGCTGGCGTGGAACTTGGAGCGCGGAATATGCAATTTAGCGTCATCTGAGCGGTTGCGTGTTAGACACACTGCGAGGCTCACGGTTTGCGTCCTCTTTGCGAATCAACGAAATAGTAGCTTCGCGCAATGGCGTTCCACGAAAATTCCGACAATTCCATCATGGCACAACGTCAGACAATTCCCGTTCTTCCTCTCAGGGGGACGGTCATGTTCCCGGGACTCACCTCGCCGATTTCGGCCGGTCGCCCAGGAACGTTACGAGCAATCGAGTCGGCCCTCAAGGCGGACAGACTCGTCTTTGCCGTGGCCCAGCGCGATAATAGTGAGGAGCCCACGGCTGACATCCTCTACTCGATGGGCGTCATAGCCCGGATCGGGCAGATCCAACGCGGCTTGGGCGGCGTCCAGCTCCTGCTACAGGGTGAGCAACGAGCCACTGCCCTCCAATACACCACAACCGAAGGCTTTCTAAGCGCGGTCGTAGTCCCGGCGGAGGAAATGAACCCCGTCGATGAAAACGATGCCGCGTTTGAAGCACTCGAAAAGGAAACCCGCGAGCGTGCCGGCGAGCTGGGCGAGAAGCGAGGCCTCCCGGAAGAGGTCGTTCACCAGGTCATGGAGTCCGTAACCGAGCCAGGCCGCTTTGCCGACCTCGTGGCCGGCTACATCGATCTCCCTGTGCCCGAAAAGCAGGGCCTCCTGGAGACCCTGAGCGTCGAGGAACGGCTGCGCCGCGTACTCGTGCAGGTTCAGCGGCAGATCGAGATGCTGGAGGCACAGGAGGACATCAAGTCGCAGGTCCAGGAGGAACTGGGCGAGCGGCAACGTGAGATGTACCTGCGCGAGCAGATGAAGGCGATCCAGAAGGAGTTGGGCGAGGAAAATTCGTCACAGGAAGTCTCCGAGCTCCGCGAAAAACTGACCAAGCTCCAGCTCCCAAAGGAAGGCCGCGCCGAAGTCGAGCGCGAACTGGGTAGGCTGGAACGCGCCGGTCGCGAGTCAATGGAAGCTCAGGTCATTCGCACCTATCTGGAATGGATCGCCGAGCTCCCGTGGAACATCCGTTCGAACGACAATCTGGACCTGAAGCACGCGTCCGAGGTTCTGGACGAGGATCACTATGGCCTCACGGACGTGAAGGATCGCGTGCTCGAGTTCCTCGCGGTTCGTCAGCTCCGGGCAAAGCAGCTCGCGGACGAGGTCAAGGAAAAGGGCGAGGTGCCCGCTGAGAAGCTGCGCGTCGAGAAGGATGAGGCGACGCCGTCGCTCAACGGGGACGATGACGACAAGCCGATCACGGACGAGAAGGAAGTCAAGTCGCGCGCGATGGCGAAGGGACCGATCCTGCTGTTCGTGGGACCTCCGGGTACCGGCAAGACGTCGATCGCGAAATCGATCGCGTCCTCGCTTGGTCGTGAATATGTTCGCATCGCACTCGGCGGCGCACGTGACGAGGCCGACATTCGCGGCCACCGTCGCACGTACGTCGGTGCGATGCCGGGCCGAATCATTCAGGGAATGAAGCAGGCCGGCACCAAGAACCCGGTCTTCCTGCTAGACGAGGTCGACAAGCTCGGCGTGTCGTATCAGGGCGATCCATCGTCCGCGTTGCTCGAGGTTCTCGATCCAGCGCAGAACGATACGTTCACCGATCACTATCTCAACATCCCGTTCGATCTGAGCGAGGTGCTATTCGTAGCGACCGCAAACTTCATTCAGAACATTCCAGGCCCGTTGCTGGATCGTATGGAAGTTGTGGATTTCGCGGGCTACACCGAGCGCGAGAAAGCGGAGATCGCAAAAAAGTATCTCCTTCCCAAGCAGCTCGAAGAGAGCGGCCTGACCGACAAGAACATCAACTTCACCGATGATGCCGTGATGTCCGTGGTATCGAACTACACACGCGAGGCTGGTGTTCGCCAGCTCGAGCGTCAGATCGGTGCCGTTGCGCGCAAACTGGCACGCAAGATCGCGAGCGGCGACGAAGTGCCGGAAAAGATCGATGCCGACGAAGTGCGCACGTTGCTCGGCAGGCCGAAAGTGCACCCGGAACACATCCAGGCGCAAAACGAGGTTGGTGTGGCGACGGGCATGTACTACACGCCAATGGGCGGCGACATCATGTTCGTGGAGGCATCGATACGTCGCTTCTACGGCAGCCGTACGACCGACACAACGGATACCCCGGGGCCTGGTGGCGCCGTGTCACTCATCCTTACGGGTCAGCTTGGTGACGTGATGAAGGAGTCGGCGCGTGCGGCATTCACGTACGCGACCAACAACGCTGCACGTCTTGGAATTCCGAAGGACAGACTCGGCTCAATCGAAGCCCACATCCACGTGCCGGCTGGCGCGATTCCAAAGGACGGCCCGAGCGCCGGACTTGCGATAGCAACGGCCCTGGTCTCGGAGATGAGCGACCGTCCGGTTCGTCGCGACGTTGCGATGACGGGTGAGATCACCCTTCGCGGCCGCGCGCTTCCGATCGGCGGGCTCAAGGAAAAGGTGCTCGGCGCACATCGCGCTGGCATCAAGCACATCATTCTGCCGAAGGCGAATGAGCCCGACATTGAGGACATTCCCGAGGAAGTAAGATCTCAGCTCACATTCCATCCGGTGGAAACGCTGACAGAAGTGCTGAAATACGCGCTCGAGCCAGAACAGGAACAGCCGAAGCTGGCGACGGCCTGATGCCGGGCGATCAGTATCGCTGAAGAAAATGGAGACGCTCTGATGAGCGTCTCCATTTTTTCAGTATATCACGCGGACAGACTGCTACCGGACGATTGTTCGATAGCAATCTCTACTACCGCACGTACTGGTAAAGACCTATCAAACCAACCGCGAGACCGCCGATTGCAACTGCGGTTCCTGCGCTGTCACCGATCAGAAGGCCGGCAACGAGTCCAGCGCCGCCCACAGCCATGAGCGCTACTCCTTCACCCTGATGGAGGCCGGTCGCGGCCGCGGTGCTGACAACGAGCGGGGCGTTGGCGTCGGACGTTACGCGGATACCGGCGACGTCTGGGCGGACCGACGCGGATGGTGACGCTGAGGTAGTCGAGACTACTGGCGCGGGCGATACGGGGGCAAGGGCTGTCACGCTCTGGGCTAAGAGGGCGGCGGGAGCTACTACGGCTGCAAACGCGAGTGAAGCGATGAGTCTCTTCATTGATTTCCTCGAAATCTGGGTTGGCAAAAGGTACTGCGGCTTTCTTCGATGTAATTGGGGCAACCAGACCCCTTTCCATCTTCCACTATCGCAATCGCCGCGCCGTGCGGCTCAAAATAGATTTCGGCGGGTGAAACTTTCCAAAGGTTTAATCATCGCGGGTGTGGCTATAGTTCTGGTCCTGGCGACCGCCCTGGTCGGCGCCACGCCACTTCTCGATGCCGTAACCGGGCTGCGCGTTACCGACGCGGCGCTCACGCATTCCGCCGCCTACACGATGCTGGCGCCAATTTGCACGTTGCTCGACGGCCTCACGCTGCTCTCTCTGCGCCAGCACATCGCGGTGCTCGCAACGCTCGCGGTCGTCGTACTCGTCTGGCGAGTCGTTCGGGCAAACAAGCGGGGAGCTTCGCGCGTTTCGGTGGTTCGTGAAGTGGCAGTCGCGCTCGCGGCACTTTTGGGATTCGTGGCCGTTTACGGCGCCGGCGCGGTAATACCGCGGCCGATGGCTGCGATCAGCATGCGTGATTCGGACGACGTGGTGATCGACTTTCACAGTCACACCAATTTTTCGTGGGATGCTCGCAAATGGTTCACCGCCGAGCGGAACCGCGCGTGGCATTCCAATGCTGGGTTTGATGTCGCGTATGTCGCCGATCACAAGAGTCTGGCGGGCGTAGTTGCTGGTGCACACGGTAATCCGGCAAAATCTGGCGACGGGACGGTACTGCTGCCGGCAATCGAAGCGCGGGATCAATACGAGCATGTAGTTGCGATTGGAATCGACTCCACTTTCGTGTTTGATCCGAAAGGCAACTGGCATGACCCCGTGCGCGACTCTTCGCTTGCAATAACTTCATCGGCGCCGCTGCTCATCCTCACCATTCCGGGGAATCTCGACAAGATCCCGCAGAACGAGCTCACTGGTTACGCGCGGCTTTACGCAGTGGAGCTCAGCGATGCCGCACCAAAAGGCGTCGGCGTGATCCAGCGTCGGAAGTCAGACATCTTGCGTCTCGCCGATACGCTGAACCTCGCGGTAGTTGCGGGATCCGACAACCATGGCTGGGGGAGCACAGCAGCTGGTTGGAGCGTAATGCACATTCCCGGGTGGGCTGCGATGAATCCCGCGGAGCTCGACTCGGCGATCCAGCGCGGGATTCGAATCAAGCGACGCGACGCCGTGCGCGTTTACGTTCGAGACTCGCCCGATCCGGGTTCGTCGATCGTCGCGGCTTCTTTCACAGCGCCACTCGTTATCTGGCGCGTACTGGTGAATCTCGACTGGCCCGAGCGGATCTCCTGGGTCGGCTGGATTGTGCTCATCGCTTCGATCGCAACCATGCTCAGCTCGCGCGCCGCGCGCGATACGATTCCTCCCGCTGCACGGAAGAAGCCCGCGAAAGTCTGAACGACATCGTTCGGCGCAGTCTTGCCGAGCTCGCCCAGTGACCCGAGTATCACGCCTCGCATCTTCATCGCAATGGGAGCGACGACCAGCAACGCGTTGAAACGCGCGTCGTAACGGACGCCCAGTCCCTCGATCAACGCCGCCGTGCGCGCGAAATACACCATGTCCGGCGGCAGTATGACGGGAAAGTCGTACAACGTTTCGAGAACCTGATCCGCGAGCAGTTCCCGCTCCACGAACTCGATGCGCTCCTGGGTCGTCGTCTTCTCGAACGCGACACCGAGCAGAGTTTCAACGAGTCGCAAGATTACGTGTCGCTCCACACCAGGTTGCACAATTCCCAGCGCGTAGAACCCGTCGACAACAGCCGACGCATCCTTCTTGATGGCGGCGAATACCGTTCGCACGAGTGCAAGGCGAGTCGAACGTGGCACGTCGACAACCAGACCAAAATCCAGCAACACTACTTTTCCGTCGTCGCCCCAGAGCAGATTGCCGGGATGCGGATCAGCGTGAAAGAATCCATCAACCAGCATCATCTGCACGTAGAGCTCCATCACCGTACTTACGAGATAGTTGGTATCGACAGTTCCGTCGGCAATGAGCGGCGCGAGGGAATCAATTCTCGTTCCGGGCATGAACTCCAGCACCAGCGCCCGGCGTCTGGTCATCTCGGCGAACACAATAGGCACCGAAACTTTCGGATTGAATGCGAAGTTGGTCCTGATGCGCTCCGCGTATTCTCCCTCTTTCCGAAAGTCCATCTCGTCACCGATCCTGCGCGCGAACTCTCCAAGTATGGCTCGCAAACCCAGTACGTGCGGGTTGGTGAAGAAATGCTCGACCCATCCGAGGATCAAAGCGGACGCTCTTACATCCGCATCAACGGTGCGTTCGATGCCCGGGCGCAACACCTTCACTACAACGTCCACACCGAGGTATTGCGCGCGATGAACCTGACCGAGCGACGCTGAGGCGAGCGGAACGCGGGACCATTCGGTGAACAGCTCGTGCACCGGGCGACCGTATTCCTCGAAGATCACCTGCTCGATCTTGTCTACTGAAACCGGCGGAACGCGATCGGTGAGCGTGCTGATCGCGCTGACATACGGTTCGGGAAGAAGATCGGCGCGCCCCGCGAATACCTGCGCGATCTTGATAAAGCTGGGGCCGAGCTTCGCAATTGTCGCGACGAGACGTTCGGCGCGTCGCGCGTGGAATGCGGGTGATCGTTTCGCCGGCCGACCGATCACGATCCAACACCGTACGTCGCGCCGGAAGGAGAGGATGAATGGAAGCACGTGCGACAGCACGTACAGCGTGCGCATGTCCGGCTATGCCTCGGTGGTTGCCGGCCTTATGGAGGCTGGCAACGTGTTGCGACTAGAAGACAAGCGCGCCGGCACTGAATGCAACTCGTGGATCAAGCTTGAGCGAGTTCGGTTCCGTTCCTTCAACGAAGTATTCGGTGTATCGCTGGTTGGGCGGCGTCGCGGCTGTCGCAAGCTGACCGGTTGCGCGATCAAAATCCGCCGGGATCACACCGATTGGCGGAGGCCAGTCAGTATTCCGAGTGCCTCGCGCAGCCAGATACTTGGCGACCATCCGGCCCCAGACTGGCGCAGAATACGATCCGCCAGCGGCCGAGCTACCCATTGGGGTCGGCTTGTCGAAGCCCATCCACACTCCGGCGACGAGTCCGGGAGTCACACCGATGAACCAGGCGTCGGTATTGTCGTTCGTCGTGCCAGTTTTGCCAGCGACGGGCACATCTGCAGATACGTACTTGCGCACCGATGTCGCGGTGCCGCGCTCAACGACATCGCGCATCATGTCTCGTGTCACATATGCGGCGCGTGGATCCATCGCCGGCTGGAGTGCGTGCACGGGTTGCGAGTACACAACCTTTCCGCTCTGATCCTGAATTCTGTAGATGAAGCGCGGTGTGACAGGAGTACCAAGATTCGCAAATGTCGTATATGCCGTAACGAGGTTGAGCGGCTGCACGGCAGACGCGCCGATGGCACTCGAAGGATACGGTGCGATGGGCGACGTGATTCCCATGCGGCGCGCCATCGCAATTACGCTGTCCATGCCAAGCTGTTGGCCCAACTCGACCGCCACGATGTTGCGCGACTTGGCGAGCGCCTCGCGTATCGTGATCATGCCGAGGTAGCGGTTGTCGTCGTCGCTCGGGCGATAGACGCGTCCGTTGGGCAGCGTTATCGCAATCGCGGTATCTCCAACGAGTGTCGCGGGTGTCATGCTGTCCGCGATCGCAGTCGCATAGACGATCGGCTTGAACGAAGATCCGGGTTGCCGCATCCCGTCGATCGCGCGATCGAATGAGCTGCGCGCGTAATCGCGTCCACCGACAAGCGCGCGCACGTCACCGGTGGTTGGGTCCATCGCAACCACTGCACCCTGGAGATATCCGCTCCCCGACGAGATCGTGGGGTGGCTATATCCCTTTCTGGATTCGATGTCGTTAGCCTGCTGCTGAAGCGCTTCGGTCGCGGCGGTTTGAAGCAGCGGGTCGAGCCCGGTGTAGATGCGGTATCCGCCGGACATGACCGGAACTCCTGCGCGTGTTGCCTGGATGCGGACGACGTCCACGTAGTACCGAGCCGGCGCCGGCATTCCCCAGTCGGGCGCGGTGACGAGTGGCGAAGCCTGTGCGTCGCGCGATGCGGTTGGAGTTATGTAGCCCTGCTGCGCCATGAGCGCGAGCACCGTGTTTCGACGCTCGCGCGTGCGCGCTGGGTGCAAAACCGGGTCGTACAGCGCAGGGCCCTTCGGCATCGCCGCAAGCGTGGCTGCTTCGGCGAGCGTGAGACGTGCTGCCGACTTTCCGAAGTAATGCCTCGCCGCGCTCTCGATACCGTAGTAGCCGTGACCGAACGGGATGTCGTTCAGATATCCTTCGAGAATCTGCTCCTTGGAATAGTGCTTCTCCATCTCGCGTGCCGCCTGCTGCTCGCGAAGTTTCCGCTCCAGGCTGCGGTCGTTCCGGTTGATGATGTCCGGATGCATGTTCCCGACGAGCTGCTGCGTGATCGTGCTAGCGCCGCGCCGGTCACCCATTATGTCGTCCTTGATCGCGCCAGCGATGCCGATCAGGTCCACGCCGTTGTGCTGATAGAAGCGCTGGTCCTCGACGGCTATGAACGCCTGTCCGACATACTTCGGCAGCGTGCGAATCGATATGGTCGTTCGCATTTCCCGGCCGAGCTCGGCGATCAGCGACCCGTCGTTGGCATAGACCAGAGAGGATTGCGGAAGGCTGACGATCCGCCATGGCTCTCCGGTCGCGGCCTGCGCCCCGGTAGCGTACACGGGCGTCAGCAGCAGGAAAAAGGCACCTGCCGCCGCGAGCCGTCTGGCGGTTCTCGTCATGGCTTTCAACTTAACGCTGGCGCGGCCAATAATTCTTCTATGTCCTTGTGGCATGGCGTGTTAGCTTGGTACCTATGGGCGCCAATACAAATCCACCAGAGGTGGTAGCACGGGCGCTCGTATCGATTCGGAGGCTGGTCCGGACCCTTCGGACCACTGCCGCATCGGTCGAGCGCGATACCGGACTCAGCACTGCTCAAACATTCATTCTCCAGCTCCTCGTTCAGGCGCCGGCGGAGTCGATGAACGATCTCGCCGAGCGCACATCAACCGACCAGAGTTCGGTGTCGGTGGTGGTGAGCAGACTCGAGGCAAAAGGTCTCGTGTCGCGCCACCCGTCCGCCACCGATGCCCGTCGCACTCAGGTCGTCATCACGAATGACGGCGTCGAACTTATGCGGAGCAAACTGCCGACGGTTCAGGAACGACTGACCCACGCGCTATCATGCATGCAACCAACCTCGCTGGAGCTGCTGGCGAGCGAACTAAATACACTCGTCGCCCTCATGGGTGCCGGGGAAGAACCCGCAACCCTGATATTCGAAGATGACGCGAACGGCAGCAACTGAAACAGTCGAAACCCCACCGTTTTATGATGTAGAGCAGCGCCGGACTGTAGTCATATCCGCGCTTGCAATACTTGTCGGAGCGGCGGCCGTCGGCATCGCGCAACTTCTGCTCGCCGCGATCAGGCTCGTCACGAACATTTCGTTCTACGGAACATTCAGCACGGCGAACAACTCACCTGCGGACAATCATGTCGGGCTGTGGGTGATCATCATTCCCGCTATCGGCGGCGTGATCGTTGGCCTCATGGCTCGATACGGCTCCGGCGCAATCCGTGGGCACGGCATCCCCGAAGCGATGGAACAGATCCTCCTCAACGAGAGCAAGATCTCGCCCAAGATCACGGTTCTCAAACCGTTGTCGGCGGCAATCGCCATCGGAAGTGGTGGTCCGTTTGGCGCAGAGGGTCCGATCATTGCGACCGGCGGCGCACTCGGCTCACTGGTTGGCCAGGTGCTTCACACGACTCCGGACGAGCGCAAGACTCTGCTCGCGGCAGGTGCAGCGGCTGGCATGGCCGCAATCTTCGCTACGCCAGTCGCAGCGGTGTTGCTCGCCATCGAGCTGCTGCTATTCGAATACCGTCCGCGCTCACTCGTACCTGTCGCTTTCGCATCGGTCACGGCGACGGGACTCCGCATGGTGTTCGAGGGATCGGCCGCCGTCTTCGCGATGCCGCAGCTGGTACAGCCCAGCGGCGAAGCGCTGATGACTTACATGGTGCTCGGCGCAATTGTCGGCGTCGCGGCGGTACTCGTAACCAAGTCGCTTTACTACATCGAGGAAGGCTTTGAGATGCTTCCGGTACACTGGATGTGGTTTCCGGCGATCGGCGCGCTCGTAGTCGGCGTTATCGGATACTTCGAGCCGAGGACGCTTGGAGTTGGGTACGACAACATCTCCAACATCCTTGCCGGCAATTTTGCCAACACGCTACTGATCTCGCTTGTGATACTCAAGTTCGTTTCTTGGTCAATCGCACTCGGTAGCGGCACGTCCGGTGGAACGCTCGCACCATTGTTCACTATTGGCGGCGGGCTGGGTGCGCTGCTCGGCATTCTGTGCGTTCACTGGTTCCCGGGGCTCGGAATCGACCCTCGAATTGCTGCGCTGGTCGGAATGGCCGCGATATTCGCGGGTGCGTCGCGGGCGTTGCTGACCTCGGTCGTGTTCGCGTTCGAAACCACCAGACAGCCAATCGGGCTGCTGCCACTATTGGGCGGGTGCACGGCAGCATTCGTGATCTCGTCGCTGCTTATGCGTTACACCATCATGACCGAGAAGCTGGCGCGCCGTGGAACTCACGTACCGACCGAGTACATCGCGGCCGACCCGGCGGAGATTGCTCGCCTTGACGCCGCGGCGGTGCGACACCGGTTTTACGAGTTGCCGCCGGAATTTGGTGGAAAGCGGCGCGACTCGAAGGAAGCCAGGTCGTCGGAGATTTTGTAAGGGACGGAACAGTGCCGCGCTCCGTCGGTCATCGGAGTGGGTCGGCAGCAAATGGGTTCCCGCTTTCGCGGGAATGACGGATGCAATTCGAACCATACTGACCGCGCGGCTTATTTTTTGATTGAACGCCGTGGTACGGAGATCGAGGACAGATGACTGAAGATCCGCGTTATGTGGAAGACGGAGCGATGACCATTGCCCCTGTCACGTTGGTTGGCAAACGGGTGCGCCTGGTACCCATGAGTCGCGATCATATGGATGCGCTACTCAAGGCGGCGAGTTTCCCGGCGATATGGGAACACACTGGAACATCTGCGTTGACAAGCGTCGACGCCCTGCAGCGTTACATGGACACGGCGCTTCTCGATCGTGACGAAGGTCGCGGGATACCGTTTGTCACCACCGATGCGGCGACGGGCGAAATCATTGGATCAACGCGCTTCGCAAATTTCAGCCTTCACGACCGGCGCGTTGAGATTGGATGGACGTGGATGCGCCCCGATCGTCAGCATACGGGTATCAATGGCGAAGCGAAATCGCTGATGTTGCAGCATGCATTCGATG
>JBDTAB010000103.1:0-8636 GCA_039924865.1 Gemmatimonadaceae bacterium
TGGCAAGACGCAACAAGAAGGTTTCGCCGGTTCTTGAAGCCGGGATCCGTTTCATCGACTACAAGGATGAACGTTTCCTGAGCCGCTTCATCACCGAGAACGGAAAGATTCTACCGGGCCGCCTGAGTGGCGTCGACGCGCGGCACCAGCGCCAGTTGGCACGTGCAATCAAGCGTGCCCGCTATCTCGCGCTTCTGCCGTACACGCGGAGCCAGGGCGCCTAGCCTGGCGCTCGGGTAACAACGTGTCACGTCTCCTTGCACCGGGTTGGCGATCGGCGCTGCTGGCGCTAATTGTTTTCCTCGTGCTTCCGGATTTTCCGAGTGCGTTGCGCTCGGTCGTTCCGATAACCGAGACATGGGTACTTCTGGCCGGCGCCTTGGCAGTTTGCGCGGCGCTCGGCTGGTGGAACGGTGGTGGAGTAACACTCGCGATTGCAGCGGTCCTGTTGGCATGGTACGCGGCGATGGCACCTGTGGGACCGGGGCCCGGTGAGTATCGCATGCTGGTGCATGGCTGGACACTTCTCATGGCGGGATCGTTCGGACTCGCGTCCCTGCTGACGCCGGGAGAGCGATTCCTGACCAGGGCGCTCTCCGCAGTGGGAATCGCAATCGTGGTTGCATTCGCAGTCGCAATCTCAACGCACAACGGGGTCGCCTCGGTCAATTCCGTTATGAAGACCGAGTACGACCGGCGGACTGCGGAAACGATATCAGCAGTCGATCAGATGGCACAGGCGCCAGTCTGGCGAAGGGCAGCAGAACGATCTCCGAGTCTCGACAGCATGATTACGTCGAACGAGACGGATCTACGACAGATCGGGGATCGCGCACCACGCACTGTTCCAGCAATTCTGGCGCTGGAATCGCTGCTCGCGCTCGCGATGGCGTGGGTGATTTATCACAGGGTCGCTTCGGCACGCCTGGGCCCACCGTTCAGTGCGGTCAAGGATTTCCGATTCAACGACCAGCTTGTGTGGGGATTGGCCGTTGGTGCAACAATTTTCTTCCTGCCGGTGTTCGCTGACGGGAAGAGTGCAGGACTGAATTTGCTGGTGTTCTTTGGCGCGCTGTACCTGCTGCGTGGTGTAGGCGTGCTTTCGTTCATGACTCGGAGCAAGTGGGCGGCAATTCTGCTCATTGTCATGACGGTCTTTGCGCCGTTGATGCTTGGCGCACTGGCTCTCGGCGTCGGTGTAGGTGACACGTGGATCGACTGGCGCACGCGCGCACAGGCCGATACGTGATTTACGTTCAACATACAGAGTTGAGGTTCACATGGATGTAATTCTTCGGCAGGCGGTAGACAAACTCGGTTACACCGGCGACGTGGTAACCGTCTCGGCTGGCTTTGGCCGCAATTACCTGCTCCCCCGCGGTATCGCCTATCTGGCTACCGAGGGGAACAAGAAGAAGATCGCGCAGGAGCGCCAACGGCTCGAGAGCGCCGAGGAGGCGCGGCGTGGCTCAGCTCGTGAGATGGCCGAGAAGCTGGAACAGGTTTCGCTCACCTTTTCGGCACGTGTCGGAGAGGAAGGCAAGCTGTTCGGCTCGGTTACTTCTGGCGACATAGCCGCACAGCTTGAGGCGCAGGGAATCCACGTGGAGAAGCGCCAGGTCGAGCTGCACGAGCCGATCAAGGCACTCGGCGTCTACCGGGTCCCCGTCCGCTTGCACGCAGACGTGCATCCGGAGATCAAGGTCTGGGTCATCAAGCAGTAAAATTGCGGTAAGATCTGGGCGGGGTGAGCGCGTAGATCGATGCTCACCCCGCCGCAGTCCATGGAGTTCAGGACGACGAGCCGGGAACCGCTTCAGGGCACCTCTGCGCGCAACCCGGCCGGTCGCCTGGCTCTTCTTTGCCCGGGCAGGCCGATGTTCGAAGCCCCGTCATGCTCTTTCGGTCGGCCGGCGCGCGTTTGCGCCACGGCGTCCGGACGACTCAACCCTCGCTGGGCGAGTGGCGCACGAAATGCTGTTTCCCGTGTAGTATTAGCGCGGTGGGGCATCCCGGCGCAACACACATTCTGTAACCCGTTTCTGGAGTCGAATGGCAGCCGCAAGCAGGTCATCTTCCCTGGCCGCCGCGCAACGCGCCGCGGCTGTGTGTCTGGACGTCAAGGCGAACGACGTCGTCATACTGAATCTCAACGGCGTCAGCGATATGACTGACTGCTTTCTGATAGCTAGCGGAACTTCCGACACGCATGTCAAATCCATCGCAGAACACGTGATGACCGAACTGCGCAAGGCAGGCCTGAGAGCACACCACGTCGAAGGCCTGAGTCAGGGGCGATGGGTTCTTCTGGACTACGTCGATTTTCTGGTTCACATATTTCACCCCACACTCCGTGATTTCTACCAGCTGGAGCGCCTCTGGGGTGACGCGGAAGTCGTTCCGGTTCAACCCGAGCACGTAAGGGAGTCAGCAAAATGAGTTGCACATCGCGGGTGCTCGGCATTCTGGCGGCTGGTGCGTTGCTGGTCTCCGCACCACCCGTGAGTGCGCAGCGTTACTTCGGGCAGAACCAGGTAAAGTATCGCTACTTCAGGTGGCAAGTGCTGGAGACGGAGCACTTCCTGATTCACTACTATCCGGAAGAGAAGCTGCCCGTGCACGACGCCGCGAGGATGGCGGAGCGGTCGTACTCGCGCCTGTCGAGAATTCTCGGGCATCAGTTCCGCGAGAAGAAGCCAATTCTGCTTTACGCTTCACGCCAGGATTTTGGGCAGAGCAACATCAACGGAGATCTCGGCGAGGGCGTTGGCGGTGTGACTGAGCCGATGCGGCAGCGCATCGAGCTTCCCTTCACTGGCGACTACGCCAGCTTCCAGCATGTGCTGACCCACGAAATGGTGCACATGTTCCAGTTCGACGTGTTTTCGCAGGGCAAGGCGGGAGCCAATCTGCAGGACCTGATGCAGGTGAATCCGCCGCTCTGGTTCATGGAAGGAATGGCCGAGTATCTGTCGATCGGACCAAACCATCCGCTCACCACGATGTGGATCCGGAGCGCCGTCGAGAACGGCAAGCTGCCGACGATCAAGCAGATGACCGACGATCCCAACGACTACTTCCCGTACCGTTACGGCGAGGCGCTGTTTCGCTATATCGGCGAGCGATGGGGCGACGGCGCGATTGGTGAGATCCTGCAGAGCGTGACGACTTCGGGAATGCAGCAAGGTTTCGCACGAGAGCTCGGGATGAGTCTCGACCAACTGAGTGAGCAGTGGCGGGCGGCGACGCGCGCGCAGTATCTGCCGGAGCTTGCGTCGCTACAGCGCGTGCGCGACTTCGCAACACCGTTGCTGACACCAAAAATCACGACCGGAAGCATCTTCATCTCTCCGGTGCTCTCGCCGGACGGAAAGACAATCGCGTTTCTTTCGAACGGGAGCGTGAAGAAGGGTGAGATCTTCATCGACCTGTATCTTGGCGACGCAAACACGGGGAAGCGCCTCAAGCGACTCGTCAAAACGACGACGAACCCGCGGTTTGAAGAATTGCGACTCCTCTATTCGCAGGGCAGTTTCTCGCCGGACAGCAAGGAGTTTGCGTTCACCGCACAGACGGGCGGCCGCGACGTGCTCTCAATAGCGAATGTCGCAAGCGGCAAGGTGATACAGTACGACAAGCTTCCACTGGACGGCGTCCTCAATCCGTCTTATTCGCCTGACGGAAAGCACATTGTTTTCAGTGGCGTTACGCAGGCTGTCACAGACCTGTACGTCGTTGACACCGACGGAAAGAACCTTCGCGCCCTGACGAAGGATCGGTATGGCGATCTCATGCCGTCGTGGTCTCCGGATGGGACACGCATTGCATTCGCAACGGATCGTGGGAGCACAGATCTCGCGACACTCAAGCTTGGCAAGTTGCAGATCGCGATCTACGACCTCAAGAGTGGCACGGCCGAGGTGCTGCCGAATCAGCGGGGACTCAACATCAATCCCGTCTGGTCACCCAACGGAAAGTCGCTCGCGTACGTCTCGGATCGAAACGGGACGCCGAACATCTACCTCCATGACTTCACCGACAGACAGGACCTGCGCGTAACAAACGTGCAAACCGGCATCAGCCAGTTTACCGAGACGAGCCCAGTCATGAGCTGGTCGCGCGCGACGGATCGACTCGCGTTCACGTATTTCGACGACAACGATTACACCGTCTGGTACATCGATCATCCGGAGCAGTATGCTACGACGATCCCACCAGTGGAGACTACCGTCGCGTCGGAAAGCCCATCTGGTGTCACCAACGTTGTGAAGGATTCAACGCCTGGCCGTACGAGCGGCGCCATGTCCACTTACCGTTCGCCAACTGGAGCAAGACAGTCGGGGGTGGTATCGGCCGCGGAAATTACGGACAGCACAAACGTTTCGAGTGTCGCCACGGTGCTGGCGGATCCGGTAACTGGTATGCCTGACACGCTGACGTTCAAGGAATATCCGTACAAGGTCAAGTTCTCGCCGGATTACATAAGCGGTGGAACGATCGGCGTCTCCACCGGAGGCGGTTACGGCACGCAGTACGGTGGCGGAACGACGCTTGTGTTCAGCGATCTTACCGGCGACCACGAGCTGGCAGTAGGCGGCGGGATCTACGGCAGGATTCAGGACGCGAGTCTCCTGTTCGCCTACGGCAACCTAAGCCACCGTTGGCAGTACATCACTGGTGTATCGCAGGACGTAACGTATCTCAGTACGGGATACGGCCAGTCGGCGGGCGGATATCAGCAGAGTTACGAGTTCCTGCGTTACGTAATGCGGAGCGCATCGATTACGGCGGCGTATCCGTTTAATCGGTTCCAGCGTTTTGAACTTGGACTGGGCGCGAACGCTATTGGACGTGGATTCGTCACACAGAATTACGACTTCACGAACGGAAGCCAGAGTCTTACGGACGGGAAGTCGCTCGGCACGCTGACCTACCTGTCGCCGACTGCGGCGTATGTCACTGACAACTCGTTATTCGGCATCACCGGACCGATAAGTGGGCGGCGCATGCGCTTTGCGGCGTCACCTGCAATCGGTAATCTGTCGTTCATCAACTACACGGTGGATTATCGCCGGTACGATCCGATAGTGTTCAACGCGCTGACGTTTGCAACGCGCCTGTTCTTCAATGGCTCGTATGGTCGCGACGCCGATTTGCTGCCGATCTATGTCGGCAATCCGCAGTTCGTGCGTGGCTACGACCAGTCGAGTTTTTATGGCGGATATTCGTGCCAGTCGTTCCTGGGTTCGGGTAGTATTTACGCGAATGGCTGTTCAGCGCCGCGGCTCATCGGTACTCGCGCTATTGTTTTCAACGAGGAACTGCGATTCCCCATCATACGCCGCTTCGATCTTGGCAAGCTGCCAATCGGCTTGCCGCCCGTTGATGGTGCGCTATTCTACGACGCCGGTCTTGCGTGGAGCGCGGGTCAATCGATCCATTTTGCACGACCAAGAAACTACGATCCCAATCAGGACATCGACCGCTACTTTCTCCGCAGTTATGGCGCGACGATCCGTGTGAACGTGTTCAATATCGCGGTTCTGAACTGGTCGATAGCTCGCCCGCTGGATCGGCCTGGATCGACAGGATACAACTGGACTTTCGGGCTGGGAGTGGGGTACTGAGACGATCTTTCGAGATGGTCTAAAAAAAGGCCTCGCCCCATCTGGGTCGAGGCCTTTTTCGTCTCCTGAAATCGTGACGGCTGAAGTGTAACGAAGAGGTGCTTCATCGATTAAATTCCCGCGGTGCGCAGACGGCTCTCCATCTCCTTGTTGCTACTCTCCGCGCTCGCGTGCGGCCGAGACCAGCGAGCGAACTCGGATAGCGTGGCCAACGCTGCTGGCGGGGAGGCCAGCCGAGGCCCCGACCCCATTCTCATACGCATTCCGAGAGCTGGCGGAACGGTTCGCGCGTACCTCTACCCACGCCTCGATTCCGCAGTCTGGACCGGCCGTTCGACCTCGGTCGCAAAGGTCCTCGGGTTCGATCCCGAAGGTGGCGCACTGGCGATTGTCGACGACAAGGACCGGCCCGTCCATGTCGATCTGAGACTCGGCGGCGCTACGGTTGCTTCAAAGGTCAAACTGACGTCGATCAAGGCGCCCACGGGGGCCGAGATATACGGCCTGGATCCCAAGGGCAACGTCGTTCGACTCACTCGCGGCGGCGATTGGAGCTTCACTCCTCCCTTCCCAGCCGACGCGGTCTTTCCGCAGTCTGACGGGACCCTGGTAATCGCGGCGCGCCACGGAAAGGAGACTGTCCTGTGGGACATGCATCCGCCGGACACCAGGATACGGGACACAGTCGCTCTGCCTATCACACTTGGCGGAGTCAGCGCACAAGTTGGAGATCGGATTTATTTCGCAACGGACACGGCGCTAGTTGGCGTAAGAAGCAAGGACCTGACAGAAGTGTCGCCGATCCGACTTCACAGCCGTGTGGTGGCACTGGCTCCCACGCCTAGCGGCGACCGGATTTACGTGGCGACGGCGGACGATTCCGTGCTCTCCGTCGTTGACCGCTACACGGATCGCGTCGCGTCCACAATCCCATTGCCGGGGAAAATCTCGGATCTCAGGATGGACGGGCTGGGCCGCTACGTGCTAGTTCGGCCAGCCGTCGGAGATTCTGCCTGGGTGATCGCGGTGGCGACCAACCACGTTGTGGGCGCGATTCGGACCAGGTGGACAGCTGATCTGCCGGCTGCGGCACCCGACGGCGCTATCGCGCTGTACTCCGGTCGCGATGTAATCTTCGTGGACGGAGAAACACTCCAGGCGGTACGGACAGTTGCGGGCGGAGCAAGCGACTTCTGGTACTTCACCTTCTGGAACGGCTTTCGCGCACGGGCTGCGGGAATGGACCAGCCCGTAACGTTCGCGCTCCCCGACTCAGCGGCGGCAGACTCAGCCAGGTTGGCGGCCGTTTCCGCGACCACGACGTCGGTCGATAGCGTGACGCATGCGACGGCGCCGGTAGCTGCGCCAACGTCCGGGATGCCAGTCAGGCCGCCGCATCCAGCGCCGGTGAGCCCAAGAGTCCCTCCAGCACCAACAGCGTCGCCTGCGAGCCCATTCACGGTGTCATTCGCGGCCCTGCTGAATGAGGCAAAAGCACGCATACTCGCCGATAGCATCAGGGTCGGTGGAACGCGAGCACGTGTCGAGCCGTCTCAACGTGCCGGAACGACTATTTATCGTGTGGTACTTGGGCCGTATCCAAACCGCGCCGCTGCTGAGCAGGCGGGGCGCGATTCCAAGCGGTCTTACTGGGTCTTTCCGGGGCAGCCATAATGAAGACGACGCCGGTGTCCGTACCGCTATCGCCAGACACGGGTTCACACGAAACGGGATGGGAAGCAGCCGGCCGGCGAATAGCACCGATGCTGGGCAGCTTTTCCGCAGCGGTGGTGACCGGCACAGACGCACTCGCAGCAGCACACGTTGCGATCGGCATTGGCCTCGCCGAAGCCGAACATCGCCGTGTCGCGATAGGTGATCTCGTCGGAGAAATTGAACCGATCCAGGCACTCGTTACCACCGACGACCCGCACGGCATCTCGGACAGCTTCACCTTCGGTGTGTCGCTCAACAAGATCGCGCAACCAATAGATACGACTGGCAATCTGTTCATAATGCCGAGCGGCACGGGAAGCGTGGCGGACCCAGAGATATTCAGAAACTCGCGCTGGCAGCGTCTGGCAAATGGATTCCGCGAAGTTGGCGCACTGCTCCTGCTCGTTGCACCAGCCGATGCACCTGGATTGAAGGAACTGATCGACCAGCTGGACGGCGTTGTACTTGTTGGCGGTACGCCGCTCGACTTTGCACCGTACATCAATGTGCTGGCACGTGTCCCGAAACCGCTGCTTGAACAGGATCGCAGGCCGGAGAAAAAACCGCTCGCGATCTGGAAGATTGCTACGTTACTACTGCTACTGGTTGCACTCGTCGGAGCGGGGCTTTACTTCCGTATGGCGAATCGGACGGAGAAGACGGCCGCGAAACCGGCATTCCGGAACCCGGCGCCCGCAGTCGTAGCTCCTCCGGCAGGTCCACCGGCGGATTCGATAGCGGTCGGCACGCCCGCAAATCCGGCAGATTCAGCGTCGGCATCAGCGTACGGAGTCGAGGTAGCAGCATGGAACGCTCAAGAGGACGCGAACAATGCCCTTGCACGCTATCGTGATCTGCTGCCAGCAGGCACGATTTCACCAGTTCCGGTCGGGCCGTCGCGCGAGCAGTACTACAAATTGATCGTTGGTGCTTATCCCACGCGCAACGAGGCCGACGCAGAGTTGGACGTGCTTCGCCACAAAAAGGTGACGCCCACCCCGCAACTGGGGCTCGTCGTACGCACACCGTACGCCTTGTTGATCGACAGCGCAGCAGCCGGCCGGCCGAGTGAACTGGTGCGGAAATATCCCGGCGCTCGCAGATGGGGCTCGTATGTACTTGCGCAGCCTGATGGGTCGTTGAAACTCTACGCGGGCGCGTTCGAACGGCCCGAAGACGCAGCTGCGCTCATGCAAACGCTTCGCGCCGATAGTCTTGCACCTACACTTGTATATCGCACAGGGAGAACACCGTAATTGCGGCTGACCAAACTCGAGCTTCACGGCTTCAAAT
>JBDTAB010000104.1:0-5238 GCA_039924865.1 Gemmatimonadaceae bacterium
CGCGCAGATCACAACCGACAATCAGGCCTGGGCGTTCAACAACACCGCACGGCGCTATAGCGTGAGCACTGGTGAGGGCGGAAACGGACTGAATTTCGCTACTGCAAGCGATCCCCGCATTCCGATCTGCAACGCCGGCGACGCTGTATGCGCGGCGAACGGCGTCACGATCAAGACTCGTGATGACCTATCCCTGCCGCTGTATATCCAGCTGATCTGGCCGACGCGTGATGCGCCAGTAACGATCGCGGGCGGGGTGGAAGCACGAATGATTGAGGCCGAAGCAGCGTTTCGGGGCGGCAGTCCGTCAGGCGCGATCGCGAAGCTCAACCAGGCTCGTTCGGAGCGCGGCATCGCCGGGCTTCCTGCAACACTCACCGATCCGGGCACGGACGCGGCACGGGTCGATCTCATCTTCCGTGAGCGCGCGTTCTGGTTCTTCAACACGGGCCATCGTGTCGGTGACATGCGCCGCCTGATCAAGTACTACAACAGACCAGCCGAGAGTGTCTTCCCGACTGGTGCATGGCACAAGGGTGGCGACTACGGTACGGATCTCAACTTCCCTGTTCCGCAGGCGGAGCAGAACAACCCCAACCTTCCGTCCGCGCAAACGTGCACTGACCGCAACGCATGACGGACTCGTCACTTTCACGAGGCTGTGTGCGGTTTCTCAAGCTCATTTCTCTCATCGCCTGTGCCTCCACGATCGTGGAGGCACAGGCTGGTCCGCCTGACATAACGAAACACGTGGAAGTGCGGCGCACCGCGTACGGTGTGCCGCATATCCGCGCGGACAACATGGAAGCGGCCGGCTACGGCCTCGGCTACGTCCAGATAGAAGATTACGGTGCTCGTGTCGCCATGGGACTGGTGCGTGCGCGTGGCGAGATGGGCCGCTGGTTCGGACGCGATAGCATCGAGGGCGATTTCACGGCACGTCTGAACTACCAGACGGCTGTCCAAGGCTACCCGACGCTGGATAGCGACACTCGCGCCATTTATGACGGCTTCGCTGAAGGTGTAAATCGTTACATCGAGCTGCACCCGGAAGAATTCCCCGGCGGGTTCACGCCGCGTTTCACGGGATACGACGTGCTCGCGCACGAGGTGTCCGATGCCTCGGCCCGTCAGGCCGCGCGCTTTCTCGGCAGGATCGATCCAGCTGCTCGTCGTCGCAGAGCGGCGGACGAAGAAGTTGCCGTCGCCACACCAATTGCCGGAGGCCAGGATCCGCCCGACGTAGGGTCCAACGCGTGGGCGTTCGCGCCAAGCCGCACCAAATCGGGACACTCGATTCTTCTTCGAAATCCGCACCTCAACTGGAATTCCGGTTACTACGAGGCGCAGCTAACCGTGCCCGGTGTCATGGACTTCTATGGTGACTTTCGCGTAGGAAGTCCTTTCGGTGTGGTTGGAGGATTCAATCGTGACCTCGGTTGGTCTACCACGAACAACGCGCCGTTGCTCTCGCAGATCTATTCGCTTGACGTCGATTCCACGCAGACGGACCACTATCTGCTTGACGGTGCGTCGATTCCGTTGCGACGGCAACTGACGAGTGTCGAATTTCGTAATGGCAATGGTCTATCGAGCGAGACGCGCGAGACGTGGCGCACGACGCTAGGTCCTGTCATCTATCGCGGTAACGGCAAGGTTTACGTCCTGAAGGCCGCTGGTGATGGCGATGTGCGTGGCGGCGAGCAGTTCCTCCGCATGATGCGCTCGCACTCGCTCGCCGAGTGGAAGGACGCCATGCGCATGAGAGCACGCATCACTTCCAACTTCACGTATGCGGATCGCGCGGGCAACATTCTGTACGTCTGGAACGCGTCGATACCAAAACTGCCGCTCCCAAGCGGTGGTGATACCGCGGCTGTGCCGATCACGCGCACATCCGAGGCGTGGACGAGTTTCGTGCCGTTCGACTCTCTTCCGCAGCTGCTGAATCCGAAGGGCGGCTACGTTGAGAACTCGAACGATCCCCCGTATTTCACAAATCTGCAGCAGCCGCTCGACCGGTCCAAGTATCCTGCCTATTTCCCGGAGCCACGGCTCGGCTTGCGTCAGCAGCTGGCGCTCGACCTGATCAACAACGATCGCAAGCTGAACCTGCAGGACGTTCTCGCGCTCAAGCAGTCGTACAGAATGCTTCTTGCCGATCGAGTTCGTGATGACCTGGTAAAGGAAGTGCGCACGTCGAATCCGTCTCCCGATGTCGCGAAGGCGATAGAGATGATCGCGAGGTGGGACAAGACGGTTGCTCCAGATAGCCGCGGTGGTGTTCTGTTCGAGATGTGGTGGCGCAAGTACATCGATCATACGCGACCGGACACCATGTATGCGGTGCAGTGGACAGCGAAGGCGCCTGCATCGACGCCGACGGGAATTCGTTTTCCCGATCGTTCAGTGGATGCTTTCAAGTGGGCGGTAGACGAGACCACGCGCCGCTTCGGCGCACCCGACGTGGCATGGGGTGACGTGCACCGTGTGCGGGTTGGCAAAGTCGACGTGCCCGTTGGGGGCTGCAACGGTGACATCGGATGCTTCCGTGTTTTGTGGTACAAGGACGATCCCGATGGCAAGCGTGAGGCGACTGGCGGTGACGGCTGGATTCTCGCCGTGCAGTTCGACAACGAACCACAGGCGTACTCGATCCTCGCATACGGCGAGAGCTCGCGCGAGGATTCACCCCACCACAGCGATCAGGCAGCGATGTTCGCGCGTGGTGAGATGAAGCGCGTCTACTGGATGGACAAGGATGTGGATGCGCAAACCGTCGAACGCTACCGTCCTGGGGAAAAGAGATAGCGCGATCGGACCGGTTGCGTGGGATACCGGATCGGAATCACAGCGCAATTAGCCTGAAGGATCATCTCAGAACTCGGAGATACGGCAGTTAATGACAGAGCACGTGCGGTACGTCGAGCAATTTCCCATGCGCGTCGGCTTGGTAACGCTGGCAGGACGTCATGTCCGACTGATCCCCATGATGTCGGATCATGTGGAAGCATTGTTCGAGGCGGCCAACTTCCCCGAGATATGGGAGCATACCACGACTCAATCCATGAAAACGGTCGCGGATATACGCGCATATGTAGACACTGCGCTCGCCGAGCAGGCCGAGGGATCGATCATCCCGCTTGTCACGACTGATGCTGTGACAGGAGAAATCCTCGGTGCAACACGGTTCGCTGACGTCAGCAACAACGATCGCCATCTTTCGATAGGATGGACGTGGCTACGCCCCGATCGGCAGCACACCGGCGTCAACGGTGAGGCCAAGGCATTGATGCTCCAGCAAGCCTTTGATGTGTGGGGCGCATTGAGGGTCGAGATCAGGACTGACGTGCGGAATACACGGTCCAGAGCCGCGATTGAGCGCATAGGCGGCCTTCACGAAGGCACGCTCCGGCAGCACATGATAGTCGACGGCCGCGTTCGCAACACGGCCTACTATAGTGTCATCGACATCGATTGGCGCAATCCGAACCATCAGGCGTATCGGAACGCGGTCTCATACGGAATAACGCCCCGAGGGGAGCCACTGGCCTGACCCAACGTGTAACAAGAACCGCGCGTAATTCGCCGCGGGGCAAAAACCCTAATATCGCGCCAGGTCTCGACCAACGACTACACGGCCCGTGAATCCGCCCGCGCGGACGCCCTGAATCAGATCCTGGTCCGTCGCACCCATTCGTATGATGTGAGTGAGTACCAGCAGCTTGGGTTTATCCTGTGCCGCGATTGCGCCAAGTTCTCTGTCTGACGTGTGAAACTGATGCATGTATCGCGGCCAGTCATCGCCGCCGGGTCGCTTCTCCGGTGCCAGTTTCGCGGAGGAGTAAACTTCGTGAACCAGCACATCAACGTTACGCGCGGCGGCGATCAGTGCTTCTGATGGCCTGGTGTCGCCAGAGATGACAACGGATCGCGTTGGTGTGTCTATCCGGTAACCGTACGCTTCCTTCCAGCCACCGTGCAGCACGGGAAACGCGGTGACACGTACGCCGCCGCTGTCGTATACAACTCCGGGTGCGATCTCGTGCACGTTCACGGCGTAGCCATTGGCGGGTTCGTGCTCGAGTCCGTTGGTGCGTATGTCCTCGTCCTCTTTCCATGCGGCGATTATGTGTGCCGTCATTGCTTGCAATCCGTGCGGCCCGTACGCCTGCAACGGTGTGTGTCTGCCCATTACCCACGACGTGAGTATCAGGTCAGGAAGGCCGAGTGTGTGGTCACTGTGCAGGTGCGTGATGAACAGTGCCGTCACACCGTTGATCGGCAGATGCGCGGATGCCATCTGGTGCATGACGCCCGGGCCGGCGTCGAACAGAAAGACGCGGTTCCCAACGAGCACAGCTGCCGCCGGCCCCGACGCGTTGGGATCGGGCCTGGGCATGCCGGAGCCGAGCATGACGACTGTAGTGGCGTTCGTGGTATCCGCAGTGGTATCCGCCTCTACCGTCCGAAGACTTGCGCGGGGTTCGTCCGCAGAGTGCCACCGCGCCGATCCGGCGGCCAGGGATCCAGTGGCCAGAGCGGCGAGAAGAAGGCTACGCATCGATATTTAGTACTACCTAGCTACTAAATGGTTAACTCCGAGTAGCCAAATCGCGGCAAGACCGACCAGGAAGTAGGGCGGCATGGAGGCTGCTCCTGCGTAGTCCTTGCTCATTCGTTGACCGAAGAAAAGCGCGCAGAACGTGAACGCCGAGAGTACCGCACCCCAGAATGCCACGGTCGGGTCCTGGATGAATACCAGCATCAGGCACCCGATTCCGTTCAGCAAGCCGGAAAGCGTCTCCAGGACGGTCAGCACGAGCAACATAGGCCCAACGGTCCCAGCTAACGGGCTTTTGGCAAAATGCTCGCTGTGGTATTCCAGATTGCCGGCATGATCGACGATCTTGTCGATCCCGGACTGCAGGAATAGGATGGCAAGGAAGAGCGATGCCAGTATCTGCAGGAGCAAGTAGGTAAACGTGTCGGATATTTGCATGGCGATGGAGAATACGTCCCGGTGAGATACAGTCAACCAGCAGGTTTAGATTGAGGGATGCCAACACGTACGACTGAAACATCTGAAAACGACACGAATCTCAATTCCGAACGTGACGACTCACCGTCCGGATTCGCCTCTCTCGGCCTCGATCCGCTAATTCTTCAGGCCTTAACGACGCTCGGCTACGAGGAGCCGACGCCGATCCAGACCGAGACGATTCCGGCGCTCATCGC
>JBDTAB010000105.1:0-18467 GCA_039924865.1 Gemmatimonadaceae bacterium
ATTCTGTAGCTGCGGATTCATCCCGCGGCCGTCTACCGGAAGCCAATCCAGACGCTCGTACGGATTGGAGCCGAAACACAGTGTCGCGAGAAAAAAGATCGCGATCACTGCAAGTGCGCCAATTACGTACGGCATCAGCTCACGGTTTCGCCGGCGGCTCGTAAGCACGGCCACAGTCGAGAAGAACGTGAGGATCAACACCCAGAACAACATTGATCCTGCCTGACCGCCCCAGAACGCAGTAAAGAGGTAAGCCTTGGGCAGGTTCGTGCTTGTATACGATGCTACATACTTGAACGAATAGTCGTGTGTGAAAATCGCGGTCCACAAGCCAATTGCCGCGAGCACAACCATCGCAAAAGTTGCATACGTGCCTCGCTCGGCGCTCGCAACCAGGTCCTGGCGCTTGAGCGAACCGCCGGCGAAAGCAACGGTCGCAGTCCAGACCGCCATCAGTAGCGCGACCCAAAGCGACAGCTCACCAACAAGAATCATTGCATGGAGAAGTAGCGCGCGGCTAGCGCCGCGCTATCATCACGTCTGGGCTCGCGCGGGACGATCCGGCGCGTTCTCATAGCGCGATGCGCATTTTGCGAGGAGCGTCGTCGCATGAAAAACCTGGTCGTGTCCCAGGCGACCCTCAACTACGACGTCGACACTGTCAGTGAAAGTGTCCGGTGTAATGCCACGATAGTTGACGGCGTAAGTCTGCTTGCCGTCGGTCATTCTGAACGACGTCTCGCGTCCGCCTGGCTGGCGTACGATCGAGCCCGAAACCACGCGCGCTCCAATCTTCACGCCGGTGCTGTAAAACGTCGGGTCAGCTGCAACCTTGGTCGACAGCTCCGTAGGCGTCAGATAATACGTGCCGGTCTTGCTGATGGAGCTTGCCATCAGATAACCGGCGACACCCAGGATCAGCACCCCGCCCGTGATGAACTTCGTCGTCGCTTTCACAGGGAAGAAATATATCGTCTCGTACGCACGCAAATGGAGCGGTCGCCCGGGAGACCGGCGACCCGCGCCGGCTGACACGATTGGCCGACGCGCCCGCGTCGCCGTCCGGTTCCCCGGACGGCGCACTCGTAATCGCTTCGAATCAGATCAACGGTCATAAGGACTTGAGATACTGCACCAGGTCGGACTTCTGCTGGGCTGTAAGGTTCAGCGAGAGCTTGGTATCGTACCGATCTACAACGTCGGCCAGCGTCGCCGCACTTCCATCATGGAAATACGGCGGATGCTGCCATACTCCCCTGAGCGGCGACGTCCTCCACTTCCTGGTAGCAGTGCGCAAGGCATACGCCGGATCGGTCGGTATCTCCGACAGCGCGTGCAGTCGCGTGTTGCCGTCGCTGAACTCCTGGCCCACATGACACTGCGCGCACTTGCCAGCACCGGCGAAAACGACCTGCCCGCGTGCAGCCGCAGCCGCGTCAAACGACCCAGCCGGCGCTGCTGGCGCTGCCAGACTCAGCTGGTATGCCTGCAAGGCGGCCAGCTTCGGCTCGACCAGGTTCGGAGGAGGCTGCTGCACATTGATCCCCAGGCGCGGCTCCGAAAAATTGCCCTGCCCGTGCATCTGTGTCACCCCGACGTAGCGATTCCAGTATTTCAGGTCGGCCCCGTCGCCAGTAAACGTCACGGAATGAAGACCAGCCAACCCGTACGCAGGTGGAATAACGGTCGGCCCGTTCAGCCCATCGAAGTTGTATCGCGGATCGTACCTCCCAGCGCCCCAGGAGTTGTAAACCGCCTTCTGCGCTGGTGTGAGCGCCCCTGAGAGCGCGATGATTGCGCCCGGGTTCAGATCCCGATTCGGCCACCCATCCAGCCGGTGACCAATCCCCGGGGCAAATGCGTTGTCTACCGTCGAGTGACACAATGCACACGTGATTCCCACCCGGGTCAATGAATCTCGCCCGTTCACAGTCACCACTGTCCCGCGCACCCCGACCACGGCACCGAGCTTGATCAGCGCCACCGTCGTCGCAGGGCTCCTCAAGTCGACCTGGCCGGCACGAATCGCCTGCACGATCGCGTCCGGTAGCGTATCCATATCGACCTTGAGCCCAACCGCGAGCGCCGTCGTAGGATCCACCGCGGCCTGAATTACTTGCTCCATGTGCAGCGTATCTGTCCAGAACTTCTCGTCTCCGAACGTGTCGAACCGGAAGATCTGCTTGCCGCTGGCCACCAACTGCGGTGACGCCGAGGGCTCGGTTGGGCCCCGATCACTGCCGCACCCGGCAATCGCCGCTACGGAACCCCCCAAAACGACTAGCAACATCCACGATCGGAACCGGTCCCGCAGAACACTGCCAACGTTGCCTACCGCGCGTTCGACCCAATACATTAGCAGCATACCCCGGCTCCTCTCTTGTTCGTCGGCCGCAGTGGCAGCCTCAACGAGGCGCTCAGCAACCGGGTGAATGAATAAGTCCAGATTTATCTTGACTTAATCATATCGAGAGAGTTTTGAACCGCCAGTGGCAATCCCGAGATAAAACACTCGTAGCCGGTCCGGAGGAGGTACCCGGAGGCTGGTCGCGCGGCTAGTCTACCTCGGATCGCCTTTCCTTGCGTCGTTCCGGAAAGTAGCGGTCGAGGAAGTCTATCAGGGCGCTCTCCTCGGGACTGTGTGCCGTCGCGCGCGACCCGGCGTGGCGCCTAGCGCGATTGGCGGGCAGTTCGATGGTATCGCCATGGCCAAGATACCGCTCGATCACAATCGGATGCACGTACGCCTTGCGACAGATCGCCGGAGTGTTTCCAAGCTCCGCCGCGACCAGTCGGATCGCCGTCGCCACGTTGCGCTTGGACTCCCGCACCGTCTTGGCAGGCCCGAGGTCTGACAACACCGTTGCCGCTCGCAGCGTCCCTCCCCAGGTACGAAAATCCTTCGCACTGTATGGAAAGCCCGCGAGGTCCTGCAGGTAGTCGTTGACCTGCCCCGACTCCACGTTGTGCCAGCGACCATCGTCGTCCTGATAGCGAAACAGGCGGGCTCCGGGCGCTCGAAGCAGCAATTTCACAAAGTCCGCGAGGTCTCGGCTCACTACGGTCTGTCGGTGACGGATCGACCGCTTCCCCACATAGTCGAACACGATCAGATCGTCGTGAACTTTGACATGCGATTTCCCGAGAGTCGTCAGACCGAAGGTGCCATTCTCTCGCGCATACCGATCGTTTCCGATCCTGAAGAAGCCATCCGACAGAAATCGAACGATTGCCGCACATACCTTCTCGAACGGCATTCCCCGCTTCCTGAAATCGCTGTATACGCGCCGGCGGATTGCGGGAAGATCGCGCCCCATCTGACGTACGCGATAATACTTTCTCTGCTGACCCTTCCTGATCTCATCCGGGTGGTATCTGTACTGCCTGCGGCCTCGAGCATCGAAACCCCACGCTTGAATGGCCGAACGCACGGCTGCGGAAACGTGGACATCGGTCCATGCCGGAGGTATCGCGAGCGAGTCAATCTGCTCGGAGCGCCGGGCACTCACCGGCTTTCCGCGCGGAGTGACGTATGTGTAGTGACCAGGCGTGCTACCGCGGCGCGATAGCCAGGTTTGTCGCATATCTTGCGACCGAAGCAAGAAAGCTGCCCGACAAAGATCCCACGGAAATCGGGCCGGCAGGTGAGGCTTATATTCAGCGCATGCCTTCCTACGACTTTCTCACCTTCGAAGTGGTTGATCGGATCGCTACGATTACCGTCAACCGTCCGGACAAGCTGAACGCGCTCAACAGCGCCACCATCGCAGAATTGGGCGCAGCGATCGATGAAGCACGCTTTCGTCAGGACGTTGGCGGAATCATTCTGACTGGCGCGGGTCGCGCATTCATCGCAGGTGCGGACATCAGCGAGCTACAGGGTCAGTCGCCGTTTGTAGCCAAGGGACGCTCGCGAGCTGGCCAGGAAGTGTTCCGCCGTTTCGAGATGTGCCCCAAGCCGGTCATCGCGGCGGTCAACGGATTCGCGCTCGGCGGCGGCTGCGAGCTCGCAATGGCGTGCCACATTCGCATTGCCTCCGAACACGCAAAGTTCGGCCAGCCAGAAGTGAAACTGGGAATTCTCCCAGGATACGGTGGCACGCAGCGACTGCCCCGCCTCATCGGCAAGGGACGCGCATTGCAGCTCCTCATGACCGGCGAGATGATCGACGCAGAAGAGGCTCTCCGCGTGGGACTCGTCAATCGCGTGGTGCACGCCGCGGAGCTGATAGGTGCCGCGCAGATCATGCTCAAGCAGATTATGCAGAATGCTCCGTTGGCCGTCGCCCTATGTATAGAAGCGGTTGATCGTGGACTCGGCATGACTCTGGAGGAAGGACTCACGCTCGAAGCGAACCATTTCGGCCTGCTCGCGGCGACAGAGGACATGCGCGAGGGGATGGCTGCCTTTCTCGAGAAGCGCACACCAGGGTTCACCGCGCGCTGACGGCGCGACGCGATTGCGCAATGGCGCGCCTTATTCGCCTCTCGATCCGTGACTTCCGCAACGTAGCGCGAGCCGAACTTGTCTTTGCCCCCGAGGGAGTAGTCATCATCGGCGACAACGGACAGGGAAAGACGAATCTTCTTGAGGCCATCTATTATTTCCAGCTGCTCCGGTCGCTGCGCGGCGCTCGCGATGCCGACCTCGTCCGGTTTGGCGCCGCAGCCTTTCACCTGCGTGCCGAGGTGTCCACACACGGCGAGCACGAGCTGACTGCGGCGTTCGGCCGCGGCAGGAAGAAGGTGACTGTTGATGGGGTCGAAGCGAAGCGTTTGAGTTCTGCTCTCGGTGCATTACCGGCTGTGGTGATTTCACCACGCGATGTCGCGCTCGTGAGTGGCGCGCCGAGCGAGCGACGCAGGTTTCTGGACGTTGTGCTCGCGCTCACCTCACAGCGGTATCTGAGCGCACTACAGCGGTACCGCGCAGCTCTTGTCCGTCGCAACGCGGCGTTGCGCGGCGTTGCGCGCGGCACGCTTTCGGAAGATAGCGTCTCGGTGTGGGAGCCAGAGCTTGCCACAAGCGGCGCGGTGCTGCTTCGTGAGCGCGTCGAGTGGATGGATCGTCACGAGAGTGAATTCGGTCGATTGACCCGTGCGATCGGAGAACCCGAGCAGATGACGATGCGGTACGTCACGGCGGTGGCGAATCCGCGTGATGCAGTCGCCGAACTCGCGGACACGTTGGCACACAAACGGTCTCTGGATGTCCGTCGGGGATTGACGCACACCGGCCCTCATCGCGACGACATTGCGCTGCAGATCGGCGGGCACGATCTGCGCACCTTTGGATCTGGCGGGCAACAGCGTACTGCAGCGATAACACTTCGGCTGCTCGAGGCCGAAACGCTCAAGTCACACGCTGGAAGCGACCCGGCACTTCTTCTCGACGACCCGTTCGCGGAACTCGACACTCGTCGTAGCACCCATATACTGGCGCTGTTGCGCGAGAAGGTAACAGGGCAGACGATCATGACCGTCCCGCGAGCGGGCGACATTCCGGCGGATCTCAGCAGACTGGCGCGCTGGCACGTTGCGGATGGCGCAATAAGCGGCGTGTCCGCGGCCGATGTCACATAAAAAGCGCATCCCGGAGAAGATCTCCGATGCACTGACTGCGTATCTCAAGGACGCAGGGCTGGACGTGCGCATGGTGCAGTCTGCGGTCGTCCCGGAATGGCCGGAGCTTGTTGGGCGTGACATCGCAGCGGTCACGGAGCCACTGTTTGTAACGCCAGATGGATCGCTCTTTGTTGCCGTGAAGAGCAACGCGTGGATGACCGAGTTGCAGCTAATGGAACCCCAGCTTGTTCAGGCTCTGAATGCCGGCCAGGACCGTCCCAGGGTAAGAAAACTCCGATTCCAGCTCATGCGTCCCGCCTGAGCGCGCCAAGTCGTTGTGGGGCAATGGTTTAGGTGGTGCCAGAGAAGTTGCGAAATGTGCTTCTGGGGGTTATATTATAGAGTCTCTGGGCCGTCTGGTTCGGTTTTCATTCGGTACCATCTCACGCCTATTTTTTTGGTCGCGTAAATGGCAGTCAAAGAAAAGATCGAACGAACGGTTCCGCACTACGACGCGGAGAACATTCAGGTTCTCAAGGGGCTGGAAGCAGTACGAAAGCGCCCTGGCATGTACATCGGCTCGACATCCGCTTCGGGCCTTCATCACCTGGTCTACGAAGTTGTTGACAACTCCATCGATGAAGCTCTCGCGGGATATGCAACGACGATCGCGGTAACCATCCACAAGGATGATTCGATTACCGTCGTCGACGACGGACGTGGTATTCCAGTCGATCTTCACCCCACCGAAGGGCTCCCGGGAGTCGAGCTCGCGCTTACTGTGCTCCACGCGGGTGGAAAATTCGACAAGAACAGTTACAAGGTTTCCGGCGGACTACACGGTGTCGGCGTTTCCGTCGTCAACGCGCTCTCGTCTCAGCTGAAGGTTTGGGTGCGCCGCGATGGCAAGATCCACTACATGGATTTCAATCGCGGGACCACCGTCACCAAGTTGAAGGTGGTCGGGACCGTTCCCAAGAATGACACGGGCACGACGACCTGGTTCAAGCCTGACGATCTGATCTTTACCGACCTCACATACAAGTACGACACGCTTGCCAGCCGCATGCGTGAGCTCGCGTATCTCAACAAGGGTGTGGGCATCACGCTCTCCGACGAGCGCCCGGGCCAGGAAAAATCGGAACTGTTCCTCGCACGCGGCGGTCTGCAGGAGATGGTTCAGTATCTAAACGCGCGCACAAAGCCCCTGCACCAGGAAGTCATCTATATCGATACGACGCACGATGACATCGGTATCGAGATCGCGTTCCAGTACAACGATGGCTACAACGAGAACGTCTTCTCCTTCGTTAACAACATCAACACGCACGAAGGCGGCACGCACCTCACCGGCTTCAAGTCCGGTCTGACGCGCGTCATCAACCAGTACCTTAGCCGAAGCAACGTCAACAAGAAGGACAAGGAATCGACTCTCACCGGCGACGACGTCCGTGAGGGTCTTACTGCCGTGCTCTCGGTCAAGGTTCACGAGCCTCAGTTCGAAGGACAGACCAAGACCAAGCTCGGCAACTCCGAAGTTGAAGGCGCGGTAAAGTCTGTGATGAACGAGATGCTCAACCGGTATCTGGACGAGCATCCTAAAGTTGCGAACATCGTCATCGAGAAGGCGCTGTCCGCATCTCGCGCACGTGAAGCTGCCCGCAAGGCTCGCGATCTCACGCGCAAGAAGAGCGCGCTCGACGTGGGGAACCTGCCCGGAAAACTGGCCGACTGTTCGCTCAGCGACCCGGCCCTGTGTGAGTTGTACCTGGTCGAGGGCGATTCCGCCGGCGGTTCGGCCAAGATGGGCCGCAACCGTAATTTCCAGGCGATCCTACCGCTCCGCGGCAAGATCATCAACGTAGAGAAGGCACGCATAGACAAGGTGCTTTCCAACGAGGAAATCCGGACGATCATCACTGCCATCGGTGCCGGAATCCGCGACGACTTCACGCTCGAGTCAACGCGCTATCACAAGATCATTCTGATGGTGGATGCCGACGTCGACGGCGCACACATTCGCACACTCTTGCTCACATTCCTCTTTCGTCAGATGCCCCAGCTTCTCGAAGCCGGCTACATCTACCTCGCCCAGCCGCCACTTTATCGTGTCGCCAAGGGGAAGGAAGAGTACTACGCCTACGACGAAAAAGAGCGCGACGACCTCATCAATCGCATGGGCGGCAACGACGGCAAGACGTCCGTCAATATCCAGCGCTACAAGGGATTGGGCGAGATGAATCCGGATCAGCTCTGGAAGACTACAATGGATCCCAATACTCGTACGCTGCTCAAGGTAAACATGGACGATGCGATCCTCGCTGATCAGATCTTCTCCACACTGATGGGCGACGACGTCGAACCTCGGCGACTTTTCATCGAGGCAAACGCGAAGTTCGTGAGCAACCTCGACGTGTAGTTTGCTACTTGTCGACGTGGGAGTTTACTGAGACGATTTGTGCAGTTATTTAGGTAATGGAAGAAAGAGGGCGCTGCCGAAATGGCAGCGCCCTCTTTTTGCGGTGTTACGACAATCAGCTCAAAACCCATACACTCGCTGTCTCAAACTCATTGACGTTCTGGTCAGCCGTAGCACAGTCGTCCGCCTCAGCGGCGCCTCACGCGACCGTTGGCTATCAAAATCCGTACTTACTTCCGGCGACGCCGGACCATCGGTACGAGGCCTATGAGGCCAGAACCCAGAAGAGCCAGGCTGCTCGGCTCCGGTACCGTCGACGTTGCGCCGGCAGTGCCGCTGAAGCCAACGCTGCCAAAGTCGGAGTGGTCCATGTCATTGGCGCAGTCGTTCGATATCGTGTTGTTATCCATCGTCACCGCAGCGTTGAGGGCGATAGCTCTCCCGCATATGATGGTCGCGGCGGTGTTCAGCGTGATGCTCTGGTCCGCGATAATGTTGCCCACGAACGCCGTGCCTGTTCCGAGTGTGGCAGAGCTACCGATCTGCCAGAATATGCCGCTTTCCGGGCCTCCATGAAGGGCGGACACCGACGAGTTACTGGCAGTTGTTAGCGAACTCCCGGTCTGAAACACGAAGATCCCGTTCGGGTTGCCAGCAAAATCGAGAAAAAGGTTCCCTGTCAACTGCGCCGATGATGAGAAGAAATACACTCCGGGTGTTAGCGTAAGCCCTCCAAGATCCTGACCTGTCAAGTCAGCCGTGGGTGCCATGGATGCGAAATTCGTAAATGCGGTGCTGGCATCGCTTTGCGCCTGTTGTGCAACGGCATCAGTTTGGTGCACTGCGCCCGTAAGAGTGATGGTCCCCAAGCCAGTAATTGATGACCCAGGGGAGACCCCGAGATCGCCATTAATGGTGGTCGCTCCAGTGTTGGTGACCGCCGAAGCTCCGAGAACCCCGAATTGTTGCGCCGTTCCGAGCGGGCTCTGCCCTATGACCAATGAAGGGCCACTTAGCAGCGCCGCGGCCGCGAGAAGCGCGAGCGGTGCGGTCAGTCGAAGGCGTCTGGGCATCATACTTCTGCTGCGCCATTCCCGAACCGAATTCTTCACTGCGCACAACTGTGTTTGTTGCTCCAACATCTGCGACACTCTCGAATAAATGATGAACCTTGACTTGAATAGTGTAGGAGAACAAACTGCGACCGCCGAGAGCGAAGAATCGCGCTCTTGTTTCGCGGCAGAACGAGTGAGTAGCCCCTGCGACGCTTTTGCTCACCGCATCTGCCGGGCCATGCACCCATGCCAAGCGCCTAGTAGTCGTCTTGAGGAGACATTATCCGTGCAACTGTCCGGATTTCGCTGGTATTACGCGGTGTCTCGCTGAGACTTGCAGAGTTTTCCTCCGGCAATTGGTCTTCATCCTCCGCGTGCCTGCGGGAAACAAGCGACATGTGTGGCGGGAGCACAACATTTAAGACGGAGCCACCATGTGTCATGGATAGCTATCGCACGCCCAGTGTGAGATTGCCAGGCACGAAGTCCCCCGTTAGACGTTTGCTGGCGATACAAAAGCGCATGTTTGCCAGAGATACGAAACGGATTGCGTACAAATAACAGATTCGGCGCCAACAGATTCGGTGCTAGCGATACAAAAGAGCATGTGTACCAGAGATACGAAACGGATGACGCACAAATAACAGATTCGGCGCCACCAGATTCGGTGCTAGCGATACAAAAGAGCATGTGTACCAGAGATACGAAACGGATTGCGCACAAACAACAGACTCGGTGTCAACAGGTTCGGTGCTCGCGATACAAAAGAGCATGTGTACCAGAGATACGAAACGGATTGCGCACAAATAACAGATTCGGTGCCAACAGATTCAGTGCCAGATCTTGAATAATGCGGGCGGTCAACACCTCGCTGCGCGTGCCTGATTAAGAACAACCCCAAGGTCACGGTACCATGGAGCTGTCGTTTTCGAATGCTGTACGCGAGCGGTCGTGCTCTGCCTCGGCTGCCATGCAGCATCATTCGCTTGTCACCCCGCGATCGACGCGACGATGAGGATCGACGAGTCGTACAACTGGTAACAGGCGGCATCGCGCATCCGTTTCGCGAGTCCTCCAGCGACAGGCGCGACGGGAGGCGACCTCTGCCGCGCTCGCGGACCCTGCCGGGGTGGCAGGCACACGTTATTATGCAAACAGCTGCACAACTTGATACAAATAACGCTCGTGCAGACACGTGTGTCGACTCGAGCGCTGTCGAGAGCGCCCAACCGCGCATCCCGGCACCAGTAAACGTTTGGTTACGAATGCGGTCCTCAGGTCGTCCCTCTTTTATGCGGACCCTGCAGCAAATCAAGAAAACTGACAACCTCAGTCCGCTCTCCCCTCTCGAGCATCTCTTCGAGTTGTCGGGTGACGTTCTCTGCATCATTGGCCAGGACGGGAACCTCCGCCGGGTGAACGCGGCCTTCACGGACTGCCTTGGATGGACGCCCGGCGCGGCGCTGTCGCGCGACTACCTCGATCTGGTTCATCCCGACGACCGCGACCACACGAGGCTGACGATGCAGCGCCGCAGTGCGCATGGCGAGCCAGTCAGTGATGATTCGCGCTGGCGCTGTGCGGACGGATCCTTCCGGTGGATGTCGTGGCGCGCGTCCGCGCCGGATCGTAGCGGCTCGATCTACGTACTGGCACGCGATGTAACGCGTACGAGAAACGGTGATGCAGAACTCAGTACTCTCGAGGAGCACGCTGGTGTCGGTATCGCGGTGGTGGATTCCGAGACCCGGTTCGTCAAAGTAAATCCGGCCTTTTGCGAGATGGTCGGATATTCCGAGCGCGAGTTGCTGCACATGACCGGCATGGATATCACGCATCCGCACGACCGCCCGGTGCAGATCGATTATCATCGCCGACTGGCACTAGGTGAAATCAAGTCCTACGTCACAGAGAAGCAGTACGTCCGCAAGGACGGATCCGTGATCTGGGCACGCGTGACTATCTCGGCAGTTCGTGATGCCTGCACTCCGATCCGAACATTCATCGGTGTGGTGGAGGACATCTCCGAGACGAAGCGCGGAACTATCGCGCTGGCCGAGAGTGAGTCGCGCTACTTCCGGATCGCGTCGAACGTCCCAGGGCTCGTCTACCAGTTCCGGCGGGAACGGGACGGTACAGCTTCATTCCCATTCGTGAGTCTTGGCGCGAAGAACCTCTACGGCATGAGCCCGGCCGAGCTTCAGGCGAACCCGCACCTCATGTTCGATGCGGTGCATCCTGACGACAGAGAGCACTTCTACGCATCGATGGCCGCAGCCGCGCGCAGCCAGAGCGAGACGCCGTGGCGCTGGACCGGCCGCATAACAGTAGATGACAAAGTGAAATGGGTCGAAGCATGTGCCCGGCCGCAGCAGCTTGATGACGGTACCATCGTCTGGGACGGCGTGCTTCGGGACATAACCGAGATGCACGACGCTGCGCTCCAGCTGCAGAGCAGCGAGAACCGCTATCGCTCGTTATTCCAAAATCATCCAAACGCGGTCTTTTTACTCGACGTCGATGGCGTGTTCCGGAGTGCCAACCCGGCATGCAGCGCTCTGTGTGGCTATGAGAACGACGAGATGCTTGGCACGGCATTCGACCCGCTGGTCGTTTCGGAACACCAACCCACGGCAAGGGCAGAGCTGGGCCGAGCACTGCAGGGTTCAGCCACCACCTACGAGCTGACTATTCTCCACAAATCCGGACGTCGCATCGAGCTGTCCGTGACGAACATTCCGGTGATCGACGACGGCGCCGTGGTCGGCGTATTCGGTATAGCGCGGGATCTCACCGGTCAGCGCGAGTTGGAGGCGCAGTTTCGGCAGGCGCAGAAGATGGAGGCTGTGGGGCAGCTTGCAGCGGGAGTCGCACACGACTTCAACAACATTCTTACAGTGATTCATGGCTGCTCCGAGTTCCTGACAGCCAGCTTGGCGGACGACGATGTGCGACGCGAGGATGTCGATATGATTCGGGCTGCGGCCACACGCGCGGCGCTCCTCACGCGTCAGCTTCTGGCATTCAGTCGAAAGCAGGTATTGCAGCCGGCGATCGTCGATCTGAATGGTTGCATACAGGAGCTGGAGACAATGCTCGCACGAGCACTCGGAGAAGACGTCACGCTAGAACTGTCACTCGCCAACGATCTCGCGTTCATATCGGCGGACGTCGGACAGCTTCAGCAGGTCATCGTCAATATGGCGGTGAACGCGCGCGACGCGATGCCGGGCGGCGGCACGCTCAGCATTGCCACGAGCAACACCGTTGTAGACGATGCATTTGTGCGGCTTCGCCCGGATGCGAGCCCCGGACCGCACGTCCGTCTGTCGATCTCCGACACGGGTACCGGTATGGACGATGCGACGCTTGCACGAATATTCGAGCCCTTCTTCACCACCAAGGAGGCCGGCAAGGGCACCGGCCTTGGTCTCGCGACGGCGTACGGGATAATCCGGCAGTCGTCCGGTCACATCACTGTGACCTCGGCGCCGGATTCGGGAACGACGTTCGATATCTATCTCCCGACAGAGGACGTCAGCAGCGGCAGCGTCCCACCAGAGCCCGTCACGACGACAGCCACGTTCCACGATGCACGCAAGCGGCATGGCGGCGAGACCATTCTGCTGGTAGAGGACGACCCTGCGGTCCGGTGTCTCGCATCACAGATGCTCACGCGGAATGGTTACGGCGTGGTGGAGGCGGCCAACGGTGCGGAGGCGCTCGACACGATCCGTGCATGGAACGGAAGAGTGGACATGGTACTGACAGACGCAATGATGCCGTCAATGAATGGGGGCGAGCTGACCGAGGCGCTGGCGAACGAGTACCCGGCCATCCGAGTTCTCTTCATGTCGCTGTACGCTGATGATGACATCGTGAATCGTGGGCCGGATTCACGGCGCGCCTTCATCCCCAAGCCGTTCACAACAGCGGGCCTCGCGGCCAAGGTCCGCGAAGTTTTGGACGCGTACTGTGATGCTGCGTGACAGCCGGCGCTGCACCGAAGCTCCCGCGGGTCTTGTGTGTCGATGACGATGAGATGGTACTGGCATGGGTTCGACGGCTGCTGAGCCATCGATTCGACGTACAACTTACGCAGAGTCCGATACTCGCTCTGAAGCGGATCGACGAGGCGAGCGACGATCCGTTTTCGGTGATTCTGTGCGACCTGGAAATGCCGGGCGTGAACGGTATTGCGTTGCTGACGCGCGTTCGAGAGATGGCGCCCGACACAGTTCGGATTCTTCTCACCGGTCACGCGAATACCGAGGGCGCGATCGCTGCGGTGAATGATGGAGCGGTCTTCCGGTTCCTCACCAAACCATGCGAAGCCCACATCCTGCTGAATGCAGTCGCGGCCGGCGCCGAAATGAATCGGCTCGCCATGAGTGAGCGTGTTCTGCTGGAGCAGACGCTGCATGGAGCGGTCAACGCTCTGTCCGATATCCTGATCCTCATGAGTCCTGCAGCATTCGCGCGCGGGACGCGGCTCAAGCGATACGTCGAGCGCGTTGCACCAGCTCTCTGCGTCCCCAACAGGTGGGAGATCGAGATCGCCGCACTCCTCTCGCAGCTGGGTGCCGTCTCACTTCCACCCGAGCTGGCAGAGAAACTTCATGCGGGACTATCACTGACTGCTGACGAGCAGCGCCGCGTTGATGCGATGCCGGCGGTCGCAGCGTCGTTCATCGCAGAGATTCCGCGTCTGGACGAGGTTTGCCGGATACTTCGGTTCCAGAGCGCGGCATTCGATGGTACCGGATCGCCCGACGCAGGCGTGCGTGGCGCAGCCATACCGCTCGGCGCCAGAATACTCAAGATCGCATCTGACCTCGACGCACTGGACGCAGCCGGGATGGCACCCCATGTCGCGCTGGCGACCCTCTCCGCGCGCACGACTACATACGATCCGACGGTGCTCGCAGCGTTTCACGCGACGGTCCTGCACGACGCAAAACCGGTGCAGTCACGCGAGATCCGGCTTGGCGAAGTGCAGGCCGGAATGGTTTTCGCCAGGGACGTCGTCGGTCCACGCGGCCTGCTGCTCGCTGCGCGAGGCCAGGAGGTGAGCCGCGCACTCACGGAGAGGCTCCACGACTTCTGGGCGGCCTCGTTGCAGGACCAGGTCGTGACAGTCATCATGCCCGGCGAGGGCTGGTGATCCCCGTTGGGGCGCAGCTAGCGGCTCCCACGCGGCCCGCTATCGGGCGTGTCTCAGTAATGATACTGCTGGTTGAAGACGAGGAGCCGGTACGCGCAATAGCGCAACGCATTCTCACCAGGCACGGATACACAGTCGTGCCCGCGAGGGATGGACGCGACGCGCTCCGTTGCGCTGAACTTCAAGAGGGAGAATTCGACCTCGTCGTCACCGACATGGTGATGCCGGTTATGAGCGGCCGAGCATTCGCTCGGGAGTTCAGCAAGCTGCATCCGTCGACACCGGTGCTCTTCGTGTCGGGCTACACGGATGACGAGATACTGCGTCGTGGCTCGCTCGCTCCGCGTACGGCTTTCCTGGAGAAGCCGTTCACTCCGGACAGTCTGCTCGGAGCCGTGCGCGAGTTGCTGACGGCTGCAGAGCCGCTCGGAGACAGGCAGCCGGCGTAGCGAACCACCCTCGGGCGATGCCGTTTCGGTAGCGCGCCGATGCCGGGGAGTCAGCGGATGGCATGCTTGGCCGCGCACTCTGCAACGTTTCGCTTTAGTCAACGTACGCGTGCTCAACCCGGTTCGATCGGCTCGCGATATACTCGGCGCGTAGAACTCACCCGACTCGCCGCCACCGCGGCAGGAGCGCCACCATGCATCACGCATTGCATCACGCATTTCGCCGAATGCGCCTTCTCATGTCCTTGTTCGTCGTCACAGGCTTTGCCACACCCGCACACGCCCAGTCGAGCGCATCTGGCTCGCTCGCAATTCTCGCCCAACTCGTGTGCCCGCTGTCGGTGGCCGTAACTCATCCACTCGACTTCGGCAGACTACTAACGTCCACAGCCAAGACCATCGCCCCGTCCGACGCTTCCAGTGGTCATCTTCGACTGATAGGACAAGGCGGTTCGGCCGTCACCGTCACATTGACGATGCCATCACAACTGAGCCCCACTGGAGGCGGCACGAACCTTCCCATCACTGGCTGGTCATACGTTGTGAGCAATTCCGCAGCGCTTGGCGGCACACCCGTATCGTTCAATACGGGGACGAGCGATCCGATAAGTCTGAGGTTCGACACGGTCGCTGGCAGCACCAACATGTATCTCGGTATCGGCGCTACCATCACCACTTCCGCATCCAGCGCGGCCGTAGCATACACAGCTACAGGTCAGATAATCGCAGCCTACACGGACCTGTGAGGCTACGACTGGTTGGAGTTCGAGCGGCAAGCACCGGAGTCGCCTGGTGCGCGCTCGGCCGCATCGCTGGCGCTCAAGTGGCCGGCATCGGCGTTGATCCGCACATGGTTGTACTCTCGCCCGCACATCCAGCAGGTGCGATAACAGTGCTGAACCCGCACGCTGCGCGTGCGGAGTTCAGCGTGGATCTGCGTTTCGGTTTTGCGACGACCGACTCTGCCGGCCGACTCAGGGTCGAGTTGCGCGACGGGCCGGACAGCGCGAGTGCGGCGGACTGGATAGTCCCCTATCCGCGACGCTTCACGCTCAAGGCGGGCGGCACTCGCACGGTACGCCTTCTTGCACGACCGCCCGAGACAATCCCGGATCGGGAATACTGGGCACGTATCACGGTGCATTCGCGTGACGATGCGCCGGCGCCGGCGCTGATCGACACATCGGACTCCACGTCGTCGCGTGTGCGGATCAGCATGGAAACGGCGACGGTCCTGCCAATCTTCTTTCGCAAGGGGGCAGTCTCCACCGGTGCGACAATCAGCAATGCCGATGCCAAGGTTCAGGGCGACACGATCGGCGTCAGCGCAACTCTCGCTCGCACCGGCAATGCCGCATTCATCGGCGTCGCACACATCAGTGTCCGCGACGCAGCACAGCGAGAAATCACGGCTGTTGACCGCCCGCTCGCCATATATCGCACGATGCGCCCAAGATGGACCATTCCGATTCCGGCCGGGACGCGACTCGACGGTGCGACCATTTTGCTTCGGTTATCGACGGTCCGCCACGACGTACCGCAGAACCTTGTGCTCAAAGCACCACCAATCGATATCATCATCCCAATAGCCCGCGCAATCGCGCCATGATTTTGCGAACTAGAGCCGCTGGACAGACTGGGCGGTTATCCGGTGCGATACCAGCGGTAGAACGTCGACAGGTTCGTCGCCTATCTCGATCGCATGGTCGAGCACTGTGCGACCAATCTCAATCCCCGCGCTATCGGCAACGTGAATGATTGCAATGACATCGCCAGAACGTACTTCGTCATTCGGCTTCACTCGGATATCAAACCCCACGGACGGATCGACAACGTCGTGCATCGAACGACGGCCACCGCCGAGCGCCACAATGCCGTGCCCGATCGTCCGCGGGTATATCGCCTGTACGCGGCCACTAGCAGGCGCGCGGTATTCCATTATGAGTGGCGCGGATGGCAGGAGTGAAACATCGTCCACCACGCGAGGGTCGCCGCCTTGCGCCTCCACGATGGCGCGGAACCTTTCAGCTGCGCGGCCGCTCTCGATCGCGCTCCGCATCCGCTCCTGCGCGTCGGCGAGCGACGACGCGGCGCCGGCCAGCAGCAGCATCTCCGCACCAAGCGCATAGGTGACAGTTGCGAGATCTTCCGGAGGGTTGCCGCGCAGGAACTCGATCGACTCACGAACCTCGAGCGCGTTGCCGCACGTATGACCGAGAGGCCGATCCATTGCTGTGACAAGCGCCACCACCGGACAGCCGCGGTCTGCGCCCAGCTCGATCATCGTTTTCGCGAGTTCGATCTCGCGATCCAGTTCAGGAAGGAATGCGCCGCTCCCACTCTTGATATCAAGCACGAGCCCCGTCAGCCCTTCAGCGAGTTTCTTGCTCATGATGCTGGCGGCGATTAGCGGAATCGCCTCCACTGTTCCGGTCGCATCACGCAACGCGTACAGCTTCTTGTCCGCTGGCGCTATCTCACCAGTCTGACCGATCAGTGCGCATCCGAGACGGTTGATTTGCGTACGCGCTTCTGCGAGCGACAGATTGGTGCGAAAGCCGGGTATGGATTCGAGCTTGTCCAACGTTCCGCCGGTGTGGCCGAGGCCACGCCCGGACATCATTGGCACGGTGACGCCAAGTTCCGCTATCAGCGGTGCAAGAATGAGTGATACCTTGTCGCCCACACCGCCGGTGGAGTGCTTGTCGATCCTGGCGGATGAGATGTCGGATAGATCGAGCGTCGCCCCGCTGCTCAACATTGCATCTGTCAGCGCGCTGGTTTCCTCTCGCGTCATTCCGCGAAAGAAAACGGCCATCAACAGCGCAGCCATTTGATAGTCTGGTACGTTTCCGGCGGAGTAGGCATGAATGAGTTCCCACCATTCATCGGTGCCGAGGCTCTCGCCATCGCGTTTTCGCTCAATAAGTCGCGGAACGATCATCGGGGTATTTTAAGCAACATTTCCGTTAGAGGAGAATCGAGCCATGATCGGAAAGCTTGCCTTTGCCAGGTTGATGGTGGTCTCGTTGTCGGTTCCGATCCTTTCCATGGGTGCCCAATCTCCCGCCGACTGGATCACGCAGGGCGACCAGGCGTGGGCTGCGCGCGACGCGACCGCGGCAATCGCTGCGTATGACAAGGCGATCGCCGCTGATCCAAACAATTACGAAGCGCTCTGGCGTGACGCCCGCTCTCAGATCGATCTTGCGATCTCGGAACCCGATGCCGAAAAAAGGGCCGCGATGTACAAGTCCGCACAGGATCATGCAGCTCGCGCCGTGGAAGTCAATCCGGCTGGAGCCGACGGTCATTTCATCCTCTCCGAGGCACTCGGCCGCATGGCGCTCACGCTTGGTGCTCGTGATCGGGTAAAGTATGCGGGCAGAGTTCGGGATCAGGCGATGGCGTGCCTCAAGATCGATCCGAAATACCCTGGCTGCCTACATGTAATGGGCGAGTGGAACGCAGAGATAATGCGGCTCAATAGCCTCACCCGCCTCATTGCGCGCCGATTTCTCGGCGGAGAAGTATTCGCCAAGGCAAGCTGGGAAAATGCCCGCAGTTATCTGGAACAAGCAGTGAACAACGATCCGCACCGCATCGTTCACCGGCTCGACCTCGCACGAGTCTACCAGGACATGGGACTCAAATCGGCAGCGAAGACGGAGTTCGAGGCGGTCGTGTCAGGGCAGATAATCGACTACAACGATCCCGAGTACAAGACAGAAGCCGCGGTAGCGCTGAAGAAGCTGCAGTAATCGCGGCCTCCTCAAGTCGAAATCGATACTCAGGGCTCGCGGCAATGCAGCACA
>JBDTAB010000106.1:0-3261 GCA_039924865.1 Gemmatimonadaceae bacterium
GTTGCCGTAGATGGTGGACAGCCTGCCGGAGCGCGTTACGTGCCCGATCTTCGGTTAGATCGGGCCAGAATATGAGCAGAATCTGGTCCCTGCGATGAAATCCCCGGGGCAACGCCACCGCGAGATAAGCCAGCAATGCGACGCGCTTGGGCTGGACAACTACGGAGTTCAGCGGCTGACCCGCCGAATCGAGGAGCTCCAAGGCGCCGAGTGTTCGGAGCCACATCATGCCGTTCATCTCCAGGGGCGTCCAGTTCGCGCTCGGTAACGGCGACTTTCGCGCGGTAACGGCGAGGGCACGGCGCCATAACGGTGGCTCTCTACGATTGAACCTACGTAGCCGGCAATCCCTTCGCAAACGCGCGCGACCAGTCATACGCGTTATGGTCGCAGCGCAATACAAACCTTTGTTTCCGACGCGAGTCGCCAGGTGGAGCCATGCTGATGCACACGAAACCAGGAAGTCGCCCGTTGATTACCCGAGTGATATTGGGCGCCACTATCGCAGCAATGACTGTTGCGTGTAGCGACAGTGTTGGGACGGCGCCGCCGTCGGCCGCCGCCTCCGCGGACATCGCGGTGAACTCGAACCGTACGCTCGCGGCCGAGGTCAGAGCGCTCGCTGCGGCTCGCGGGATAGTTCCCCTCGTGCGGCCGGCGCGAGTTCGGCCGGAACTGGTGCGACTCGGGCGCATGCTGGCGTTCGACAAGGTGATGAGCGGCAACCGGGACATCTCATGCATGAGCTGCCACCAGCCGCAGTTCGCGACCGGCGACGCGCGGAGTCTGCCGATTGGTGCGGGCGGCGTTGGTTTGGGTACCGATCGTGTCCAGCGTCACGGCGCAGCGATCATTCCGCGCAACAGTCCGTCCGCGTTCAATCTTTTCGCGCTTGACGGCCTGTTCTGGGATGGACGTGTGAGCCATGACGCGACCGGCTATCACACGCCGGCCGGCGCGCAACTGACGGCTGCTTACACGCAGGTATTCGAGTTCGGGGCGGCATCCGCGCAGGGAATGTTTCCGCTTACCTCGCACGAGGAGATGCGGGGGCCTGGTCGGAGCAACGAGTTGGCCCGAATCGACGACGCCGACTTCCAGGGTATCTGGCGCGGTGTGATGAACCGGCTGGGTGACATTCGAGAGTATCGCGAAATGTTCGAGAAGGCGTACCCGGGGAAAAGGTTCAACAAGATGAACCTGGCGTACGCAACCAACGCGATAGCCGGCTTCTTCACGGAAAATCTCTCCTTCAACAACACACCGTGGGACCGTTTCCTTGCTGGCGATGACCGGGCACTCAGCAAGGATCAGCTCGATGGTGCGAAGCAATTCCTCACGCTCAAATGCTCCGTCTGTCACAACGGTGCGTCGTTCAGCGACCAGCGCTTTCACAACGTGGCGCTGGCGCAGTTCGGGCCAGGTGAAGGAAACGGTCCAGGCGGCCACGATGACTACGGCCGAATGAATGTGACTGGACTGGCCGCAGACAAGTACAGTTTCCGCACGACGCCTCTGCGCAACGTCGAGCTCACGGGTCCATACGGGCACGCCGGCCAGTTTGCGACACTGCGCGGCTTCATCGCACACTACAGTCGCTCGGACGACGCGCTGCGCAACTACGACGTGAGTCAGGTGAATCCGGCATCGCTGCGACCGACGCTGATTCATGATGCGGCGGACATCCTGGCGACGCGCGACACGCTGCTCGACGGAGTCGTGTTGACCGATGCGCTGATCAACCAACTTACGGCGTACATGACCGCGCTGACCGATCCAGCAGCGCGTCACATTAATCGGCTGGCACCGTTCCGCGTTCCAAGCGGCTTGCCTGTAGATCGCTAATCAACAATAGCAATTACCTGAGAAACACCCACGCAAAATCGCAACAAACTATCGCGGGCACTTCTCGCGAGCGCGTTCGATGCGCAGCATTAAGGCAGCATCAACACGTGATCACAGTAGCCCGGGGTTCAGATGCCACACAGCCCAAGTGAGCGCCGCCGCGAAGCTCACCCACGCGATGTAGGGCACCATGCACCACGCGGCCCACTGGCAAACGCGAGCGAACTGCCAGATTGTCACCGCGATCATGATCCACATGACGACGATCTCTACGAATGCCAGCGCGCCAAGTCGCCACGCGAAGAACAGCCACGTCCAGAGCGCGTTGAACACGAGTTGGAGGACGAAGAGCTGAAGCCCCCGCTTCCGGGCGTGCAGTTCGTCCGCGCCTGCAGGACGCTCGCGCCATACGAGCCACGCGGCGATCCCCATCGATACATACAGCGCCGACCAAACGGGGCCGAACAACCAGCCCGGCGGGGCCCAGTCGGGTTTCACGACCGTCGCGTAGAAGTCCCGCGCGTTCAGTGATGCAATGCCGCCCAAAGCGCCGGCGATACCAGCCAGAACGATCCAACCCACAAGTGCGAACCATGCTGAACTGCCGCTGCGCCGATTCGAGCCCGGGGTATACGCAGAAGCTTCGGTGCTCAAACGGTCTCCATGTCTGTTGGACTGAACTCACCCTGCGCAAACAACTGACAAATGGCATGCTTGGTGCCAGCGCGTCGGCGCGCCATGGATCCTTTGGCGTATCTTCCCTCCAGCGACGCCGCTAGTCGCTCTCGGCAAGGATTGTCAACTCGAAATACCGTAGGCGCAACATGCGCATTCTGAAAGCCGATAAATATCTCCGCATGCCATGGCGCAATGGTCACGGAGAAACTGCGCAAGTAGCCATCAGCCCCGCAGCCGCGACGCTCGATGATTTCGACTGGCGCGTCAGCATGGCGCGCATCGATGACGACGGGGCGTTCTCCATCTTTCCGCAAACTGATCGGACGCTTGCCGTATTGCGTGGTGAAGGACTGCACCTGTCCGTGGATGGCGCGACACCCGTCGTGCTCACTCGCAGTTCGGAACCACGCGCGTTCCCGGGGGATGTCGCGGCATACGCGACGCTGATTGGTGGCGCGGTCACCGATCTCAACGTGATGACGCGGCGCGGGCGGTTTACACACTCAATGCAGGCGCTGCGGATTGCGAATCGTCTCGAGCTGAATGTAAATGCGACACTCGCACTGCTGGTTTGCGTCAATAGCGATGTGCAGGTGCAGGTGAGCACGCAGACGTTTAGCCTGAACCCGCTGGATTCGTTGCTCGTGGATGAGACACCTTCGGAAATAAGCATCTTGAGTAACGCAACAGCGCTGGCGTACCTGATAGAGATAGGTCCGGAAACCGGGGTCAGGTCTT